>USKC01000268.1 GCA_900555195.1 uncultured Lachnospiraceae bacterium | reverse complement strand
AACATGCCCGGAAAAATGTGTAAAGAAAGAAGTGGAAATGATATTCTGTCCAGCTTTTTTGGCTGTTTGAAAGGACCCCCTACCGGGGTTGTGACCCCAAAAATGCAATGATATACTTGGTGAAAAGGATGGTTTTGGAGGAGGAAAATGGTGAAGAAAAGGCTGATAAGTATTTTAGGAAGCATTGCGCTGGTGGCGGGCCTTCTTGCAGGCTGCGGCAAAAGCGGCTCTCCAGATGGAGGTTCTGTAGAGAGGGAGGAAGACCGGCTGATGGATGAGGTTGTGGTAACCATGCCCGCAACGTCAGAGCCTGAATCTGGATTTGATCCGGCTTATGGCTGGGGAGCGGGAGAACACGTCCATGAGCCGCTGATCCAAAGCACTCTTACTAAGACGACAGAAGATCTTAAGATTGAAAAGGATCTGGCAACAGACTATCAGGTAAGCCCTGACGGCCTTACCTGGACGGTCACGATCCGTGATGACGCGGCGTTCACGGACGGGGAGCCTCTGACGGCGGAGGATGTGGCATTTACTTATAATAATTGCAAGAATAAGAGCACGGTCAATGATTTTACCATGCTGGATAAGGCTGTGGCAGTGGATGATAAGACTATTGAGTTCCATATGACAAGAGCATTTTCTATCTGGCCCTATACTATGGCGGTAGTGGGAATCGTCCCGGAACATGCCTATGACGAGAAGTATGGACAGAATCCGATGGGTTCTGGCCGCTATATCATGAAGCAGTGGGATAAAGGACAGCAGGTGATCTTTGAGGCCAATCCGGACTATTATGGGGAGAAGCCAAGAATTAAGAAAGTTACGGTTCTGTTCATGGAAGAGGACGCTGCGCTGGCAGCAGCAATGGCTGGAAAAGTGGATGTGGCGCATACTGCGGCTTCTTACAGCGAGCAGAACGTAGAAGGCTACAGTCTTTTGGCCGTGCAGACGGTAGACAACCGGGGATTTAACCTGCCGTGCGGCAAGCCGCGGGAAAAGGAGGGCATTACTTACGGCAACTCGTTTACGGCAGATGTGAATGTAAGGCGGGCGATCAATATCGGAATAGACCGGGAAGAGATGATTGAAAATGTGCTGAACGGATACGGGACGCCCGCCTACAGCGTGTGCGACAAACTGCCCTGGTATAATGAGGATGCTGAGGTGGCATACGACCCGGAAGAAGCGGTACGCATCCTTGAGGAGGCGGGCTGGATGCTGGGAGAAGACGGCGTGCGCATTAAGGATGGCGTGCGCGCGGCTTTCACGGTGATGTATCAGCCGGATGATTCTGTGCGTCAGGCGCTGGCGGAGGATCTGGCAAATCAGTGTGCCCTTCTGGGCATAGAGGTGACCACCCAGGGGGCTGGTTGGGATGTGGCCTATACCAATGCCCTTTCTCAGCCGCTGGTATGGGGATGGGGAGCCCATACGCCTATGGAACTGTATAATATCTACCATACGGCGGGAGAAACGGACCGTGCGGAATATTCCCCTTATTCCAACAGCACGGTGGATGCCTATATGGATGAGGCCCTTCGGGCGGATGACCTGGAAGCGTCCTACGAACTGTGGCAGAAGGCGCAGTGGGACGGAAGTACGGACGTGACGCAGGAAGGGGATATTCCCTGGATATGGCTGTGCAATGTGGATCATCTGTATTATGTGCGGGACGGCTTACAGATCGCGGAGCAGAAAATCCATCCCCACGGGCACGGCTGGTCCTTGGTGAACAATGTGGATCAATGGGAATGGAGGCAGTGATTTGAAAGGATATCTGATTTTTGCGGCAAAGAGTTTCCTGCGGATGCTGCTTTTGCTGTTGGCGGTAAGCGCTGTCACCTTTGCTTTGGTTAGCGCCTCGCCCATTGACCCGCTGCAGCAGAATGTGGGGCAGGCAGCCCTGGGAACCATGAGCCAGGAGCAAAGGGAAAAGCTGGAGACGTACTGGGGAATGGACACCCCGCCTGTGGAACGGTATCTGAACTGGCTTGGCGCGTTCCTTAAGGGAGATATGGGGACTTCCCTTTTATACCGGCGTCCGGTATGGGAAGTGATCGGAGAAAAACTGGCCAACTCCTTGCTGTTGATGGCGGTCTCCTGGCTGCTTTCCGGCCTGCTTGGCCTGCTGCTTGGCATTGTGGCAGGCGCATTTGCTGGAAAATGGCCGGATAGGCTGATTAATGGATATTCCCTTCTGATTTCCAGCACGCCGGTTTTCTGGCTGGCCCTGCTGCTTCTTTTGGTCTTTGCTGTCTGGCTGAAGATGTTTCCCATCGGCCTGAGCGTGCCGATCGGCATGGAGGCGTCCAGTGTGACCTGGGCTGACAGGCTGTATCACGCCGTACTTCCGGCCGTGGCGCTGAGCGTGACGGGAACGGCCAACATCACGCTGCATACCCGCCAGAAGATGCTGGAAGTGCTCTCGAGCGATTATATGCTTTATGCAAGAGCGAGAGGGGAGAGCAGATGGACGGCAATCAGGCGTCATGGATTGCGCAACATCCTTCTTCCGGCCATGACGCTGCAGTTTGCCTCCGTCAGCGAGATCATCGGCGGCTCCGTGATGGTGGAACAGGTCTTTTCCTACCCTGGGCTGGGACAGGCTGCGGTGACGGCTGGACTGGGAAGCGACGTGCCGCTGCTGATGGGGATTGTGATCGCAACGGCCGGCATCGTTTTCCTGGGAAACTGGATCGCGGATCTGTTGTATCGGGCTGTGGATCCGCGTATGCGTGCGGAAAGGAGGCAGCCATGAACGGAAGGAAAAAGGCGGTCTGCCTCCTGGGATTTACGGCTCTGTGCCTGGCAGGGGTTGCGGTAAGCGGCGCTTTGTGCCATGATATGGCTGGAAGCACGGATTTCTCAAGGAGAAATCTGGCGCCCTGCCTGGAATATCCATTCGGAACGGACTGGATGGGGAGGGATATGCTGAAGAGGACGCTGGCAGGCCTCTCCTTAAGCCTGGCGGTGGGATTGCTGACGGCAACGGTCAGTTCCGTTCTGGCTCTGATTCTCGGAATCGCGGCGGCCATGGGAGAGCGGGCGGATGCGGTGATTTCTTTTGTGACGGATCTGGTGATGGGCATTCCGCACATTCTGCTCCTTTTGCTGATTTCCTATGCCTGCGGAAAGGGATTTGCCGGAGTTGTGACGGGGATCGCCCTCACCCACTGGCCGTCCCTGGCGCGCGTGATCCGCGCGGAGGTACTTGGGCAGAAGAACAGCGACTATGTCCGGATCGCGCAGAAGCTGGGAACGGGAAGGCTGCGCATCGCGCTTGTGCATATGCTGCCCCATTTGTTCCCGCAGTTCGTGGTTGGGCTGGTGCTGATGTTTCCCCATGCGATCCTGCATGAAGCCAGCATCACCTTCCTGGGGTTCGGGCTGCCGTCCGAACAGCCCGCCATCGGAGGGATACTGTCGGAAAGCATGCGTTATCTCATTACAGGGAAATGGTGGCTGGCGGCATTTCCCGGGTTGCTGCTGGTGTGTTTGGTGAGCCTGTTCGATCTGGCGGGAAATGCCCTGGAACGGCTTCTCAATCCCTCCAGCGCACAGGAATAGGGGGTGTATGGATGAGCAAAGAGAATTTCGGAAATCAGGAATTGCTTACGATACGAGGGCTCTCCATCTCCTTCCAGCAGTATGAGAAGGGAACAAGGCAGAACCTTCTTCCCGTGATCCGGGATCTGCAGGCTACGGTTCGGGAGAAGGAGATTGTGGCCATTGTGGGCGCCAGCGGTTCCGGAAAAAGCCTCCTGGCCCATGCGGTGATGGGCCTGCTTCCTTCCAATGCGCGCATGGATGGGCAGATCCTGTATCAGGGGGAGCCCTTAAATGCCAAGCGGTTGGAGCAGCTGCGGGGCAGGCAGATCGCCCTGGTGCCCCAGAGCGTCACCTACCTGGATCCGCTGATGAAGATTGGAAAGCAGGTGACGGGGGTAAGACGGAATGCGAAGAATATCCAGCGGCAAAGGGAACTGTTCGCAAAGTATGATTTGCCCGCTGACGCGGAAAATCTATATCCCTTCGCCTGCTCCGGCGGGATGATACGAAGGATCCTGCTGGCGGCGGCCCTGATGGAATCTCCCAGGCTGATCATTGCGGACGAGCCGACCCCTGGCCTGGATATGAAACTGGCCAAAAGGGCGATGGAAGACTTTCGTGAATTCGCCCGCCAGGGAAACGGCGTACTCCTGATTACCCATGATCTGGAATTGGCCATCCAGACTGCGGATCGGATCGTGGTTTTCTATGCGGGATGTATGGTGGAGGAGGCGAAGGCTTCGGATTTTGCATCGGAAGCTTCCCTGAGGCACCCTTATACACGCGCTTTGTGGAAGGCGATGCCGCGCAATGGCTTTGTACCGATAGAGGGAAGACAGCCTTACGCGCGGGAACTTACGGAAGGCTGCGTCTTTCGGGCGCGTTGTCCCTGGGCAGGGGAAGGCTGCGATGGCCCTATTCCGGTCTGTGAGAAGGAGCAGGGGCTGGTACGGTGCGTCCGATATGCGTTGGACGGCAGGACGGAACCGCGGCAGTTTGGACAGGTATGAACGGTTGGAAGAAAGGAGGGAGCCCGGAATGCTTGTGGCCGAAAATCTGGTGTTTTCCTATAAAAATAAGAAAATTTTTGACGGCCTTTCCTTATGCGTAGGCGAGAGGGAA
>USKC01000267.1 GCA_900555195.1 uncultured Lachnospiraceae bacterium | reverse complement strand
TGTCCGACATCCTCTCCTATGTGGCCATCGGGGCCCGTTCTGTAGAAGATCAGCAGCATCGCCTGACTGTGAGCGGGTTCGACGTTCCTGCCGGCATGAAAAATCCCACCAGCGGTGATTTCTCCGTCATGCTGAATTCCGTATATGCAGCTCAGCATCCGCATTCCTTCATATATCGGGGATGGGAAGTGAACACCACGGGAAATGAATTGGCCCACACGGTTCTGAGAGGAGCCACCAATAAGCACGGCCGCAATATTCCCAACTATCATTACGAAGACCTGAATCTGCTCCTTGCGCTGTATGGTGAGCGGGAACTAAAAAATCCAGCCTGCATTATCGATGCCAACCACAGCAATTCGGACAAAAAGCATGAGCAGCAGATCCGCATTGTCAAGGAAGTCATGCACAGCCGCAAGCTGAACAAGGATATTCACGCACTCGTAAAGGGCGTGATGGTGGAAAGTTATATCGAAGAGGGCTGCCAGAAAGTAGGCGGCGGCGTATACGGAAAATCCATCACAGATCCCTGTCTGTCCTGGAAGGACTCCGAACAGCTGATCTATGATATCGCAGAATATGAATAAGTGTATGTTTCCATACTCAAACGAGCGCATGCCACTCCGGCATGCGCTCGTTTGAATGTTATGGAATTACGGGCGTCCGCCGGACGCACCGCCTTTTGTTTTCCTCGCCCCGCTTATCCGTTCCACTCTTCCGTGATCCGCAGGCCGGCCGTTTCCGTCACGGGCAGAGAGAACACGATGGACTTCGCCTTGCTTTCCATGCCTGCCTTTTCCATGATCGCCTTCATGATCGCATTTTTCTTTTCCGTATGCGTCACGATGAAGATCATTTCCTTCTCAGCCGTCAGAACCACTCCCAAAAACTTTTCTGCCTTTTCCATTCCGGTTCCTTTTGCATGGATGATCGTTCCCCCGCCCGCTCCGGCTTCTTTGGCAGCATCCATCACCAAGTTGGTATATCCATAATTCGTAACCACGATGAGCAGTTCAAACTCCGTATTTTTCAATACTGATTCCTCCTCTTTCCTGAATTCCTGTTCCGCCATGAGAAACTGCAGCGTTTTGCCTCCTCCTACGCTGCTGACCGGAATAAGAAAAGAAATCCCCATCCCCGGCACGTCAATATTCAGGTTATGTTCCATCTTCTTTTTGACCCGAATCCAGGCATCGTCCGTCACAATCGTAAAAATCACGAATTTAGCTTCTCCGCCTTCCAGGCCAAAATTATCCAGGATCTCATTGCTTGCCGTTCCGCCTCCCAGCGTCACCAGCATGACCGGAAGCTGTTCTTCCTTAAACAGCCGCGAAAATCGCTCTCCAAGACTCCGTCCGGTTATTGTTACCATACAATATATCTTGCTCACTCATCCGCTCCCATCTGCGCAAGATGCACCCAGCTGGCATCCACCGCATTCTCGCCTTCTTCTACAGTTCAATGATTTCGTTATCTCCCAATTCCGCATATACTGAAAGGTTGGCTGTCTGTACCTTTTCCGCTTTCCTGTCTCGCATCTGATAGATCAGCCCCATGATCTGAATGGTGATCAGCGGGGTCATTGCCACCATGGCCACCACCCCGAACGCATCCGTCATGATATTGCCTCCCACCGCTTCACAGGCGCCCATGGCAAACGGAAGAAGGAAAGTGGTCGTCATAGGCCCTGAAGCCACACCGCCCGAGTCAAAGGCGATTGCGGTGAAAATCTTGGGTACAAAAAAGGACAGCCCCAAAGCGATGCAATAACCCGGAACCAGGAAGCAGAAAATCGATATTCCCGTCAAAACCCTGATCATGGCAAGCCCCAGTGAAATGGCCACTCCAATAGACAGGCTCAGCCCCATCGCCCTGGCGGATATGGCCCCCTCTGTAATCTCCTCCACCTGCCGGTTCAGGACGAAAACAGCCGGTTCTGCCGATACAATAAAGTAACCGATCAGCATGCCGATGGGAACGATGATCCACCGGTAAGGAAGGCCCGCGATCACCTGACCCAGATAATTGCCCGCGGGCATGAATCCCACATTCACGCCTGTCAGGAAAAGAACCAGGCCCACATATGTATAGATCAGTCCAATGCCCATCCTGATCAGGCTCCTTCCGGGCACCATCCTGAAAATGAGCTGGAACAATCCGAAAAACACCACAATCGGCAGCAAAGCGACTGCCATTTCTTCCAAATACGTCGGGATGGATGACTGAAAATATGCCCACATACCAACCGTATCCAACAGTTCCGGCAACTCCATCGATGTGGCATATTCCGTTCCGCCCGGATGATACAGCATTCCGAGGACGAGAACCGCCAGGATGGGGCCTATGGAACACAGGGCGACCAGGCCAAAACTGTCATTCGACGCATGCTTATCGCTTCGTACTGCGGATACGCCCACGCCCAATGCCATGATAAACGGAACCGTCATCGGCCCCGTCGTCACGCCGCCGGAATCAAATGCTACAGAAAGGAAATCATCGGGCACAAAAAAAGATAGCAGGAACGCCGCCAGATAAAAAACCAGCAGAAGCGGAGGAAGCGGAATTCCGAACAGAATACGCAGCAAAGCGATTACAAGGAAAATACCTACTCCCGTGGCCACGGATACAACCAGAACCATATTCGGCACAGAGGGCACCTGCCCGGCCAATACCTGCAAATCCGGTTCAGAAATTGTGATGATAAAGCCGAGTATAAAGCCGAACATCACCACCAGCCATAGCTTCTTGGACTTCGTTATACAGGAACCCACCCTTTCTCCCATGGGGGTCATCGACATGTCCACCCCCATATTGAAGAGTATCATTCCCGCCATGAGCAAAACCGCGCCGAGCAGAAATGCCACCAGTATATCCATGGAAACCGGCGCGATTGAAAAACACAGCAATAATACGATACCGATTACCGGAAGTACCGCTTTTACCGTTTCTAACAATTTTTCCCTGAAAGCTGTCTGAAATATCTTCAAATGTTCCCTGCCTCTCTTGTTGGCGACCAGATATAATAGTCATGATGTTCAGAAGTGACTCAAAAGACAGTATCATTATAGCATATTTTTATGGTTTCTGCCAATGCCCGAAATTTTTCTTTATACGAAATGATTTTCCCTTCGTCGGATATTCGTTTGATTTCTGGCATTTTTGCGCCTTTGCCCCAAAAAGCGGATATGATTACCTAAAAAGGTGAAAGATCTGTTCCAGAAGAATCGGATTGATATAACTCTCCGCCAGACAGCCCATCCCCAGCAATAGGAATGCGGGCAGAAGGCATCGTTCCCTACGAGCCATCCCTTTTTCCTCAGAGCGGCCCAAAGAGGCCTTGATTCCCAGACTTCTTCCATCTTTCCCATATCCGCTCCGCCGGAAAGTCACGCACCATTCCAGCAGCATCAAGTAAGCGGGCACCAGCAAAAATACCTGAGGAACAATCCCGCCCGCAAACAGCAGGACTCCTCTGATTCCATATCGAAGGGAGAGCACAGAAAGGATCGCGCCCGCGCAAAACCCGCACCAGGTAAGAAAAACAAACGCAGCCGCTCCGCCAATTCCAGCCGCCGCCAGCAAACATAAAAGGCCGGCCGGCCACAACCGCTGCCATAAACTGTACCCGAACAGCCCCTGACGGTCTAGTGCCAGAGAGCCTACCCTTTCCACACGCACGCTGTCCAGGAACTGTGAATTGCCGACAAACCGTTCCTGCCCGATATGAATCAGAGCCAGCCCGATCAGAAACCCGCCCAGAAAAACCCAAAACGCGCGGCGCTTGAACCGCACACCCACAAGACCCATTCGTTCCACTTCCCTTTTCCCATGACTTATTCCATCATATGCGTCCCGAATAGTTCCTATGCTCCGGCTTGTCCCTTTTTCATATATCTCCAGCCATCCTATGGGGCTCCCCTCTCACAGATACTTCACCCTATAGCTCATGATGGCCGATATAGTCTTAGAATCCTCTATCTCCCCGCTCAAAATCTTCTCACACAGTTCCTCCACCGTATATGCTTCCACACAGATCCTTTCATCTTCATCCAGATGCTGGAGTCCCGGCGTTAAATCAGTCGCCAGATAGATATCGATTTTTTCATTACAGAAAGCCACTGTCGTGCGCACCGTAATCAGCCACTCCATCTTTCCTGCCGTATATCCGGTCTCTTCGGACAGTTCTCTGGCCGCCGCTTCTTTTGTAGGTTCATCCGCGCCGTTCAGCCCTCCTGCAGGTATCTCAAGCGTATAGCGGTCGAGCGCATTTCTGTACTGACGCACCATGAGGATTTTTCCGTCCTCTCTCACCGGCAGCACTGCAGCCGCTCCTTGGTGCTTTATGAAATCCCATTTCACCACATTCCCATCCGGCACCTGAACCGTATCCTTATAAAAATCGATGATAGAACCTTTATAAACCAATTCCCTGTTTAAACGCTTAAATTCTTCAGCCATATGTCAATCTTCTCCTTTCTTAAATCCTGCACTTGCAAAATACCTTTCCTGCATCCAGATGTTTACCGCCGCTGTCCTTCACGGCATTTAAAAAGTGTGCATCCACTTTTATATTCATCAGAAACTGCATTTTCTTATTGAATAAAAAAGCCCTGCAGGCACAGCCCGCAAGGCTTTTCGTAACTATTTTGCGTAATCGGAAACGCGGCTCTCTCTTATAACATTGACCTTGA
>USKC01000266.1 GCA_900555195.1 uncultured Lachnospiraceae bacterium | reverse complement strand
CGAACTTTCTGTCTCCTTCCGGAAAATGAATTCCGAGGATATGACCCAAGTTTTTCAAAGCCTCCCTCCGCTGAAAGAAGGCGATACATGCAGCACGGAGACGATGCACGCTTATCTGGATGCCAAGATCCAGTATGAAACCCTCTCCGCTGACAGAACGCTTCAGGTGGAAGATGAGGTGCTCTCTTCCTTCTATCATTCCTTTTTGGCGCTTCCCTGCATGACCGTAGAGGCGGATCCGAATGCCCCTGTCACCGTGGCAGATGCGGCTCTCCTGCTCTCCTCCATGAGCCTGGATGAAGCCCGGGCCCTTCGCGATGGAAGCGCAACAGGTTTTCAGGTCACGATGGATGTGAAAAAGGCAGAACCTTCCGAAAATGACCGCACACTGCTTTTGTCCCTCCTGAAGGATGCTGCGCTCACGGATTGTTATGAAATCACACTGACCAAAACGCTTTCCGACAACAGCAAGGTACTGTCTTCCTCTGCTGTTACCGAAATGCCGCTCCCTCTGACGCTGCATTTCCCTCTGCCTTCCTCTGCGGCCGTATCCGAAGGATACAGGCGAAGCTATTATGCCGCTTCCATCCATAATGCCGGGAGCGAGAAACAGACCCTCTCCCTCCTTTCCGACAGTTCCAAAGACGGCAAGAAAATCGTGATAGAATGCAGCCGTTTTTCCCTGTTCGGCATTCTGCAAAAGGATATAAAGAACACATCCGGCTCTTCGGGAGGAGGGCAGGGTTCTTCCGGTGGTTCATCCGGCAATTCTTCCGGCGGTTCATCCAGCAATTCATCCGGTAATTCCTCCGGAGGCTCTTCCGGCAGTTCGCAGAATGGTTCCTCTACCTATGTGCCGGATTATGAAAAAGATTTCTGGGATAATGTGGCTTCACTCATCCGTAAGGCCAAGAGCGGGGAAACGGTAAATGTGAATGCGGTCACCTATGATCGGATGCCTGAAGACGTCATGGCCGCTTTGCGTGAGAATCCTGCCGTGGCGCTTATCATCCGCTGGGACGGCGGAGAGCCCGTCATCATCCCGGCCCAGACCGCACTCGCCAGGGAGGCGGGGCGCGTATACTATCCGCTTTCGCTGCTCAGCGAATTATATCAGGCAGTGAACGCCTCCCTGCTTGGCCAGGCGGCAGCCGGTTCCGGGCAGACCGCTGGTTCCGGTTCGGGTTCCTCTTCCGTGGAAATCTCAGCTCCTTCCGGGAATGGCTCTTATACCCCTACTTCCAAGGATATGGGAACGGAAACTTCCGAAAGCAGTGAGGAACAAACCTCCGAAGCAGCCTCCGAAAATGCTTCCACGCAGCCAGCAGCAGAAGCTCCATCTGAGCCTGCCCAAAACACGCCCGCATTGGACCTGGTCACCAAAGAAATCACGCAGAAACAGGACGATGGAATGACTTCCCTCATACTGGTTATCGCTGCGCTTCTTCTGGTGGCGGTTATTGTGGTTCTCATCGTGCTGTTGTCTGTCAGGAAAGGCGGGCGGGCACGTTCAGAAGATGAACCGGAGTTTTCCGGAGACGAGTCAGAAATTGCAGAAGATGCGCCGGAATCTTCCTGGATATCAGAAGATTATGAGATGGATGAGGAAGATTTTCTGGACGATCAGACGGATGACCGTTAAAGCGAACCGCACAGGCGGCAAGCAGAATCCCGGCCGGTGGAAGCCCCGCCGGCCGGGCGGTTCCTGACTTGCCAGACGGATCCAGGCCTGGCAGACGTACCGCGGGCATCCGTCCGAAGAAACCTTCGCAGTTCCGGTTTTTTAATCTTATTGATATTTTCTGAAACCGCCGAAACGGCGATTCGTACATCGTTTATGCTTTGTCCTGCTCATTAAAGGGATCTCCGCACTGAGGGCAGAACTTGGGCAGATGCGCTGGATCCTCCGGTTCCCATCCGCATTTATTGCAGCGGAATCCTGCCGGGCGCGGCTTCCCGCATTCTGTGCAGAAATTTCCCTTATTCACCGTGCCGCAGGAGCAAAGCCATCCTTCTTCGGGCCGCTTCTTTCCGCATTGCGCGCAGAACTTTCCGGTATTATGCGCACCGCAGGAACAGAGCCATTCTCCCGCGCCGGCTGTGTTTTTATCCATCCCGGCCCTGCCGCTTTCTTCCGCCGCCTGTGTATTGGAAACGTTTTCCCTGCTTCCCATCTCGTAAAGGGAAGAGGCGTTGAAGCCGCCTGCGCCTGCAGCCATGTTCATTCCTGCAAACGCCATCATAGGGCCTGCAGCCGTATTTCCCGCTGCCGTCTTCATGGCTTCCGCCTGCGCTCCGGCCAACGTGGCTGCAGCCATATTGGGATTGCGCAGCACAGCGGCCTTCTGCAGTTCCTTGATCATGTCCTCATCCTCTTTGGAAGCGGTCACGCTGCTCACGCCAAAGGATGCCACCGCAATACCCCGCAGCCCCGTCCATTTCTCAGAAAGCACCTGGTTGAGCGCATCCGCAATCTGGGATGCATGCCCGGGAAGGGCGCTGTAGCGGATGCCCATATCCGAAAGACGGGCGAATGCCGGCTGCAGAGCGGTCATCAATTCGCTCTTGAGCATTCCGTCCAGCCTGTCGCGGGTATAGGCTCCCTCCACATTGCCGCATACATTCACATAGAAGCAGATCGGATCCACAATGCGGTATGAGTATTCTCCATGACAGCGGATCGCAATGTCGATATCCAGACCGATATTCCGGTCCACAACGCGGAACGGGACAGGATTCGCCGTCCCGTATTTATTTCCCACAATTTCCTTGGTATTAAAATAATATACCCTCTGATCCTTGGGCGCTTCTCCTCCAAAGGCGAACCGAATCCCAAAATTTTCAAAGGATTTCCGAATGTTTTCAGAAAGATCCCCGTAGAAAATAGAAGGCTCCGTGGACATATCATATACATATTCCCCGGGTTCGGCGCATACCTCCACGATCCTGCCCTGATCCACAATCATCATGCACTGTCCCTCGTTGACAGCCACAACGGAACCGTTGGATATGATGTTGTCCGAGGCTTTTCTCCCTGCCCCTTTCCTGGAAGTTTTCTTCCGGCCTTTTTCCGCCAAAACCTCCGAAGGCATAGAATCGCAATAAAAATATTCTTCCCACTGATCCGCCAATACCGATGCGGCCGCCCTGGCCGCTGCTTTTATCAGGCCCATGAATCCCCTTCCTTTCTCCGGATACTGTATTTTTGCAAATTCAGTTGCCCTTCAAACAGTTCCGTAACATAAACCGTCTTCTGGTCACAACAACATTTCTACATATTATAAAAGATCGCAGACCGATTTGCAAACAGCGAGCGCCTTTCCGTAAGCCTCCATATCCGTCAGATGCTCCAAAAGCGCCGGCATATCCGCTGAAGTCTCCTCTATCCTCTTGAAATATGCCGCCAGATCCATCGTTCCCTCCCCGGGCTGTATCTCCCTGATTGCGACCGTCGTTCCCTCTTCCAGGATACAGTCCTTCACATGGCAGCTCCTGATATAGGGGCCCAACAGATCAAACGCTTCATCGATCACTTCTTTCTTATGCGTATAAGTATATGGATCTTTGAAAAAATTCACCACGTCCATGTGTACGGCAAAATGCTCCCGATCCACATCTGCAAGGAGCTTCCGATACTGTTTCGGGCTGTCGGGCAGCATCCACTGCATCGGTTCCAGCGCGTAACAGGTATATTCCGGCTTTACCCTGTCGCACAGCTTCTGCAGGAAGGTCACATTCTTGTCATAAAGCCAGGGATCATAGTTTTCTGCATAGCAGCCATACCAGATCTGTCCCACCGCGCCGGACACATTCACACAGCACTCCGCCCGGACATAGTCCGCCAGCCGGAACTGCTCCTCGCATGCCTCCTGCGCACACCTTGCCCCCTCTTCATCCGGCCTGTTCGGGGAGTTCCACACTCCCACCTCTGCGATCAGGATATCCCTCTCCCGCGCCGCTTTCACATAGGCGTCAATGACGGACACCGGCGCATGATAATCCACAGGAAAAGAAGCCGCCCGATACCCCGCATTTGCCAAAATTTCCGCCCACTCCTCCGGAGAACTGTGTTTTGGCACATCATTCAATCCCAGCCTCATGTTCACCCTCCTTTATTTTGGTTACCGTTCATGCGCTAACCTGCTGAGCAGTAACGTTTTTTCCATCATACAACACCTGCTGCCGGAAAGCAAACCTCATACGGCCCGACGCATGAAAGGGACTTCCAGATCCATCAGCTTGCCTAATTTCTTTTCGGACTTTTCATATAATGAAGGCAAAAATACCAAATCTTAAAAAAGTATAAAGTTTTTTTCACATTTTCACAAAAACTGGTGTATAATACAAGCACGTCCGTAAAAGACAAATGTTTTTCCCAAAAAGACAACGGACAGCAAGGAGGATTATTATGAAAAAGAGAATCAGTGTACTTCTGACAGCTGTCATGTGCGCTACGCTCGTGGCGGGATGCGGGAATACCGCTTCCGGCACGAACGCTTCCACAGAAGCTGCTTCTGAGGCTGTTTCTGAAGCCACTTCCAGCGCAGAGAGTTCTTCTACGTCCGGCGCAGGCGTATTTAAGCTTGGCGGAACTGCTCCGCTGACCGGTTCCGCAGCGATTTACGGCAATGCTGTCAAAAACGGTGCGCAGATTGCCGTGGACGAAATTAACGCAGAAGGCGGCGCGATCCAGTTTGAGCTGAACTATGAAGA
>USKC01000265.1 GCA_900555195.1 uncultured Lachnospiraceae bacterium | reverse complement strand
GCCACCATGCATGCCGCAACGGCAGAAGAAGCGGCCGTGCGTCTTTCGGACGGAATGCCCGGCAGGAACAGCATTTTTGAACGCTATGTGGTGCTGGAGCGTGAAGAGGGAGAGCGGGGATTTCAGATCAGGGCCTGCGTCAGAGATTCCGCATTCCAGAGCCTGGATGGAGGGCTGATATGCTGAAGCTGGCCGGTGCATGTTTTCTCGTTGCAGGCTGTGCCGGCTTTGGATGGTGTATCTGCAGAGACATGGAAAAGAGGGTGGGGCAGCTTCAATTGATGATCCGGGCATTTTCCATGTTGGCAAGCGAAGTGGGATACAGTAAAGTGACGCTGCCGGAGGGGCTGCGCCGGATTGGAGCCAAAACAGGCGGAAGGCTGGGAGAAACCCTTGCCGGCATCGGACAGAAGGTGTGCGCTGATACAGGCGTTACATTAAAAGAGGCATGGGGACAGGAAATGGGTGCTTTTCTTGGGGAGACCTGTCTGAACAGCAGGGAAAAGGAACTGCTTCTGACCTTTCCTGATTATACGGGCTTTGTGGACGGGAGAATGCAGCTGTTGGCGCTGGAACAGTTTGAAACGGAGCTGCAGGAACAAAAGAAAGAGGCGCAGAGCGATGTGCACAACCGCCGGAAAGCCATACTGTCTGTGAGCATGGCGGGCGGGCTGCTTGTGGCGATCTTGCTGATCTGATGGAAAGGATTTCGGGTGCTGCTGATGCAGGAGGACTGAAGCGGGCAGGTGGAATGAGGAGTCCGCTGAAAAGGACGCCGCAAAAACGAATGCCGCAGCTGTGGGTGTTACGGCTGCGGACGCCGCGGTCGCGGCAGAATAAGAGGGCAAAATGGAAGTGAGTCTGATATTTAAAATAGCGGCAGTCGGAATCCTGGTGACGATTCTGAGCCAGATATTGAAGCACAGCGGCAGGGAGGAACATGCATTTCTGATCTCCCTGGCCGGATTGATCCTGGTGCTGACCTGGATCGTTCCTTATATTTATGATCTGTTTTTGACGATACAGAATTTGTTCCAGTTGTAGAAGAAAAAAGGGCGAGAGAAAAGCGTTTTCCTTCTTCCTGATTTGTATGCGCGCGTAAGGTGCAGATGGGAGCAACTATGGATATTGCCAGGATAGCAATCCTTGGGGTGGTGGGCGTCCTGATCGGAATTCAGTTCAAAGGCGTCCGGCAGGAATACAGCGCCTATATCGGGCTTGGCGTCTCCCTGCTCATATTTTTTTATGCCTGCGAATATCTGGGACGTATGAAAGACTCAGTCATGGCATTAGGCAGCGTGCTGGAAGAGGGAGGATATCTTGGCATCCTTTTTAAGATCATCGGGATCACTTATCTGAGTGAATTTTGCGCTGGCCTGTGCAGGGATGCAGGATATCAGTCCATCGCTTCGCAGGTGGAACTGTTTGGAAAGGTGACGATCCTCCTTGTTGGGATGCCGGTGGTTCTTTCGCTGGTGGATACGATCACTCAATTTATGGCATGAAGGAGGAACGGTGGAACAGAGCGGATACTATGGAGAACTGAATCTGGATGGGCTGACAGCTCAGATCCAGGACCTGTTTCCGGATTTTTCCATTGATCTGAACTCCTTTTTGGGAAAAATTCTGGAAGGAAAGGCGGGGGATGCGTTTCGGGAACTGTTTGGTTCCATTCGGGACGGCCTTTGGGCACAGATTGACGGGATGCGGAATCTGATGCTGCTCCTTTTGATCATTGGCATACTTTCCGCGCTTTTTACTGTGGTCATGCAGACATTCCGTAACCATCAGATCGCAGAAATCGCCCATTTCGTGTCGTATCTGCTTCTTTTGCTCACGGTAATCAGCGCTTTTTCCCAGGCATCCGATGAGGCGGCCAGGCTTCTGGAGCGGATCCTTTTGTTCGTCAGACTGTTCGTCCCCACCTTTATGCTGGCGCTGGGTTTCTGCGCGGGAACCGCCACGGCGGCAGGTTATTATCAGCTCATTCTGCTGTTGATCTATATTGTGGAACAACTCCTGCTCATCATTGGGCTGCCCATGGTGAATCTCTATATGCTGCTCGTGGTGATGAACGGGATATGGGAAGAAGAGCGGCTGACCACTCTGTTGGAACTGGTACAGAAGACGGTTGTGGGCGCGCTGAAATTCCTGCTCACCTGTATTACAGGAATCGGCGTGCTGCAGTCCATGATTACGCCTGTACTGGAAAACCTGAAGCTGGGGACAGCGAGCAAGGTGCTGTCCGCAATCCCGGGATTGGGAGGCCTGGCAGAGGGAACGACGCAGCTGCTTTTGGGTTCAGCGGTACTGATTAAGAATGGCCTGGGAGTGGCGGCCATCCTTTTGCTTCTGCTGTTGTGTGCCGTACCGCTGCTGAAGCTGTTCGTATATGGAGGGATCCTGAAGCTATGCGCAGGCCTCATGGGACTTGCCGCGGATAAAAGGCTTACCGGCTGTGTGAATGCAGCGGGGGATGCGATGCTGCTTCTTCTTCGGATCAGCGGGACGGCTGCAGCCTGTTTTCTGATCCTGTTTGCAGTCATCACCTGTCTGGCAGGCACGGTTTAGGAGGGAAACACAAAAATTTCTCTGGCTGTCTGTATCGGAGCGCCGCAGGCAGCTTTTCAATGGACATATTTTGCAGACGCTCTGGAGTGGGGATGGGAATGGGAAGCGGATTGATGGAACTGCTCAAGAGAGTGACGGTTTTTATGCTGGCAGGTCAGGTGATTCTGCATTTTCTGCCGTCAGGCGGCTATGAAAAGTATGTGAAAATGGTAATCAGCATTATGATACTTTCCCAGATCGCCGTTCCGGTGCTGTCTTTGGGGGGATTTGACGGGAAACGAGTCTTTGACCAGGCGATGGCGGAGTATGAAGCTGAAATGGAACGGATTGAAGCACAGGTGGAAGGGGCGGGACTGGAGGAAACGGATTATGCAGCTGTGGGCTTGTCCGAGGCGGCCAAAGAAAAACTTTCGGCCTGCGCCGGTGAACTGGGAGTTGCGATCCGGAACGTTTCCTATTCGGAGCAGGAAGGCAAACTGATTTTGTATGTGTCGGAAGAGGCAGAGAAAGGAGAGGGAATGGAGCCCATCCGGATAGAAAAAATCGAGGTGGGGGAAAAAGAAACAGAACCATTGCCTGCCGGGGAGGAGCAGGAGAGAAACGGGAAACTGAGACAGGCCTTTGCAGGAGCGCTTGAGTTGGAAGAGGAGCAGTTGGAGGTGATCTGGGATGAATGAACGCATCAGCCGTTGGAAGAAGAAACTGACTAAAGAAAATATGGCCGTGTTCGCTCTGGTGGGGCTCCTGCTCATGGTGATTGCGCTTCCTACAGGAAGGCAGGAACAGGAAGATTCGGGGATGTTGGAGGGAGGGGAGAGTGCGGCGGAAACGCAGGAGGATGGGAAGAATGCCTATGGAAAGGAAGAGGAGAGCTATGTGAAGGGGTTGGAGGAGAGGTTGACATCCCTGCTTTCCAATATGGAAGGGGTAGGAAAGGTACAGGTGATGATTACGCTGTCCGCATCGGAAGAAAAGGTGGTGGAAAAAGATGTCCCTTCAAGCGCGGAGAGCACAAAGGAGAGCGACAGCGAAGGCGGAACGAGGGAATCCGTGGGCTCCCAACAGCAGGAAAGCACTGTATATGTGACGGATTCTGCGGGGAATAAGATTCCCTATGTGAGCAAGACAATGCAGCCGGCGGTGGAGGGCGTGACGGTAGTGGCACAGGGGGGAGGGGATGCTGTGATTCAGAAAAACATAACAGAGGTGATTGAGGCATTATTTGATATAGAAGCTCATAAGATTAAAGTAGTAAAGATGAAATAACAGAAAGCAGAGGGAACAGGAGTTGAAGAATGTGTTAAAACGCAACCAGGTTATGATTACAGCACTTGCCATCATGATTGCGGTGGCGGGATACCTGAACTTCGCCGGGACGAAAGCGGGGGAGGAACAGCTTACGAGCGCGGACGCAGGAAATGCGGAAGAAGATACGACGGCCCTCCTGGATCTGTCGGAAGAGGATATCGTATCGGACATTGAGAGCATGGATTCAGAACAGGATGCGGCATTGGTGGAGGATTATCTGGATGCCCAGATGAGTACGGACGCTGCCGCACAGGCCGGAGTGGAGGCGGATGTGGCAGTTTCAGCGGAGGGCACAGATGAAGCCAGTGCAGAATTGACGGCGGAGAATACGGATGTGCCTGATGGAGAGGTTCCGGGTGAAGCTGTTTTCACGAGCTCTTCCGGCATCAGTTCTCTGGCAGGGGCAAAGCTTCAGAAAGAGCAGACCAGAGCCAAAAATAAAGAAACGCTGCTGGACATCATTAACAATGACAGCATCAGCGAAGAACAGAAGCAGGATGCGATTAACGGAATGATCAATCTGACCGATATGGCAGAAAAAGAGACTGCGGCGGAAATCCTTCTGGAAGCGAAAGGTTTTACAGATGTGGTGGTCAGCATCAGCGGCACCAATGTGGATGTGGTAGTGAACGCTTCCAGCCTGACCGACGCCCAGCGGGCCCAGATAGAGGATGTGGTTACCAGAAAGACCGGAATCGCTCCTGAGAACATTATTATCAGCCCGGTTGGAGGCTGAATGGCGGAAAACAGCCCGTCCAGCCCGTCCGGGACTTCACGTTTCGTCTGAAGCGAGACAGGACGGGATATGGCTTCCGTCTGGCCTGGTTTCCTGTCGGATGGCTGCAGGGCTGGCT
>USKC01000264.1 GCA_900555195.1 uncultured Lachnospiraceae bacterium | reverse complement strand
GAGATAATAAAACAAACTGTCAAAATAGACTTCACGCAGTCGCTGTACTCTGCTGTACAAATGCAGCTGCCTGAGACATCACGGCTGCAAAGCTCTGTACATCAAAGCCTGGAATTTCCTGAAATACATTGCCCAGGCGCTGATGCAGGCACTGCCGAAATTCTTCGGCCAGGGCACGCCCCTTCTGTTCCAAGTGAATGATCCAGGAGCGGCGGTCATTCTCATCCAGGCAGGTCGATAAATACCCTTTTCTCCGCAGAGAATCCACCATGCGGCAAATGGATGAGACTGAGAGCGGAAGATTGGTTGCCTGAAGCTTCTTTTGGGTGCGAGCATCGGGATACAGCGCCAGGTGGACCAAGACAAGCATCTCATTCTCTGTTAAATGATGTTCCTTTCCCAGGTCAGATAGAATGCAGCGATATTGGTCTGTTAAAACATAACAGGCGTTGATCACAGCAAATGAGGCATCCCCGTTATAGAGGGATGTGCTGTCGGCTCTCATTTTAGTTCCCCCTTCAAATATGACAAAATCGCCGGAAACGGCTGTTTATTACAGAGGAAACTATAACACTGGAAACCACTTTTTGCAAGCAAAAAATTTATTCTTTCATATTTTTTGTAAATTTTCACGATTATTTTAGGGTTGTCACGGGAGAAGATGCAAAATAATGCTCTAAAAATGAATCAATTTATGCAAGAAGGAAATGTTTCTGTCATTTTTTGCCTGTTCTTGCATCAATGGCAACATCCTGAGCTTTTGAAAATCCCCCCGTTTTGTTCTGTTCTGAATTGATCTGTGGTATAAAAATAGGATCTGCTATTACAAGCAGATCCTATTTTTGCATTGTGTTAGGTTCCCAGATAAGCCGCTTTTACCGATTCGTTGGCCAGCAGTTCCTGCCCCGGCCCAGACATTGTGACGCGTCCTGTCTCCATAACATAACCCATATCCGCTGTCTTCAGTGCCATGTTTGCGTTCTGTTCAATGAGAAGGATGGTAACACCTTTTTTGTTGACCTCTTCAATGATCCGGAAAATTTCCCGGACCACCAACGGAGCCAAGCCCAGAGAGGGCTCATCCATCATCATGACCTTGGGACGGCTCATCAGCGCCCGGCCAACGGCCAGCATCTGCTGCTCACCGCCGGACAGAGTGCCGCCGGCCTGCCATTCCCGTTCCCGAAGGCGGGGAAAGAGACTGAACACCCACTCCATATCTTCACTGATGTCATCCTTCCGAAGATACGCGCCGACGCGGAGATTTTCCTTGACCGTCAGATCCGCAAAAATCCGCCGCCCTTCCGGAACCAGCGTAATACCCCGGGAGACAATCTCAGTAGGGTTCTTCCCTGTGATATCCTCTCCTTGAAACAGGATCTTTCCGCCCTTGGGCTTCACCAAACCGGAAATGGCCCGCAGTGTGGAACTCTTGCCTGCGCCATTGGCGCCGATCAGCGTCACGATCTCCCCTTCCGGCACATCAAAGGAAATCCCCTTAACTGCCTCGATTCCCCCGTAATTGACTTGTAAGTTCTGAATGCTGAGAATTGGTTCACTCATCTTCTACCACCCCCAAATAGGCGTCAATCACGTGTTGATTTTTCTGAATCTCACTGGGCAGTCCCTGTGCAATCAGGCTGCCAAAATCCAGCACGTAGATCCGGTCGGAAATGTTCATGACCAAGTCCATGTGGTGCTCAATGAGCAGGATGGTCAAATGGTGTTTGTCCCGAATTTCATGGATAAAGTCCGCCAGTTCCAGGGTCTCCTGCGGATTCATCCCGGCAGCCGGTTCATCCAGCAGCAGGAGTTTGGGCTCCGTAGCCAGGGCCCGGGCAATTTCCAGACGCCGCTGGAGGCCGTAAGGCAGGCCTGTGGCCAAAGCGTCTCGGTGCTGCCACAATCCCTGCTCCCGCAGCAAAGCCTCGGTTTCCTCCCGCATGCGGGCCTCTTCCTTGCGGCTGATCCGGAAGGTGGAAGAAAATACGTTGTGCTTGGCCCGCATGTGCTTGGCGATAATCACATTGTCAAAGACAGTCATACTCTTCCACAGACGGATATTCTGGAACGTACGGGCAATGCCCATTTTCGTGATATGGTCGGGCGTTGGGGCCAGAACATGGTTTGAAAACACGTAATGATCCCGCTGCTTCTCCTCTTCTTTTGTCTTTTGGCCTTCCAGCTTGTACTCGCTGGTATATAGCAGTCCATTTTCTCCCTTGTATCCCTTCTTCATCTTCCCTTGGGGATGATTGCGGAGATAGACCTTATCATGGAACAGTGCCTGGCCATTGGTGGGCTGGTAGACGCCAGTAATCACATTGAATGCCGTCGTTTTTCCAGCACCGTTCGGGCCGATGAGGGCGACGATCTCTCCCTTGTTCACCTCCAGGGAGAGGTTATTTACCGCCACCACGCCGCCAAACTGCATGGTGATATTTTCTAACTGCAAGACGTGTTCCCGCTCACGCATCGGTGTCGTCCCCCTTCCCTTCGGTCTTTTCGGGCAGCTTTGCCTCTTTGGATGCCTTCCGTTTTCTCGCCTTTCGAATCATTCCCGAGAAGGAGAGCTCCTTATCTCCCATAATGCCCCGGGAGAAGAAAAGAACAATGATCATAATAACAACGGAGAAAACCACTTTTCGGAAACCATCTCGGAAGAAAGGCACCGACATCCCCATAAAGGAACCGCTGTCCAGGAAGCGCAGCCACCACTCCGAGCAGGCGATGTACAGGAAGGAGGCCAAACAGCTCCCGGTGATGGAACCGATGCCACCGATTACCACGATCAGCAGAAGCTCGTAGGTCATCGTGGAGGCAAAGGGATCTGCCTGCACGGTTGTCTGGAACATAGCCAGCAGCGCCCCTCCCACGCCGGCAAAGAAGCTGGAAATAATAAAGGAGAGCATCTTGTGCTTGAACAGGTTAATGCCCATGGCTTCTGCGGCCACTTCATCATCTCGAATGGACTTAAACGCCCGGCCATAGGAGGAGTTGACCAACAGGACGATAATCACAATGCTCAGCGTCGCAATCAAAAACGGGAAGATGGTATCCAGTTGGAAAATGGTGCCGCCTATCTGAATTTTAATGTCATGGAAGTTGGTGTATTTCCGCAGCAGGTTGGAACCATTGGTGATCTTTCCCAAACCATTCCACTGGAAAATCGCCCGGATAATCTCTGCAAAGCCCAGTGTGGCAATGGCCAAATAATCGCTCTTCAGCCGCAGGACGGGGATGCCGATCAGCGCGGCAAATACAGCGGCCACCAATCCGGCAATCACAATGCAGATGATCGCACCCAAAAAGTTTCCGGCATTGGCGCCAAAGACATTCCCCAGCATTTCCGGAATGGAAAACTGAATCGCGCCTCCATCAAAATACTGATACACCGAGGCGTGCTGCTCCGCCGGGATGGAGAAAATGGAAAAGGCGTAGGCGCCAATGAGCATGAAGCCCGCCTGTCCCAAAGAGAACAGGCCGGTGAATCCATTGAGCAGGTTCATGGACACGCAGACCAGCGCGTAAATGGCCCCCTTCTTCAACACCGTAATCAGCATAACGGTGGTGGAATTGCTCGGCAACGCGTTATCCAGCATGAAAAGGAAGACATACAGGGCCACCAGTAAAACGATGGCGATCAGGCTCCCGATCTTCTTATCGGAGGTCATTGCAGGTCGTAATCTTTTTCCCATCATTACCACCTCACACCTTGTCCGTGGACTTCTCACCGAAGATGCCGGTGGGCTTGACCAACAAAATGACGATCAAAAGGACAAAGGTAAACGCATCAGAGAATTCCGTCAGCCCCAGTCCCTTGATGATATTCTCACAAATTCCGATGATAAACGCGCCGATGACCGCACCGGGAACCGAACCGATTCCGCCGAACACCGCTGCCACGAAAGCCTTCAGACCGGGCATGGCACCGGAGGTGGGAATGACCGAGTTATAGTTGGTGAAGTAGAGCAGAGAGCCGATAGCAGCCAGGAAGCAGCCGATCACAAAGGTCATACTGATCACGTTGTTGATCTTAATGCCCATGAGCTCACTGGTCTCAAAGTCCCTGGAGACCGCCCGCATGGCCATTCCCGTCTTGGTCCGCTTGATCATCAGCACCAGCAGCAGCACCAGAACAATGGTCAGAATTGGTGTGATGATGGTAACCATCTTGGTGGTGGCGGAACCGATCTGAACCTGTTCCGACAGAAAAGGAATGGTGGGATAAATCTGCGGCAGGCCGCCTGTGAAATACAAGGCGCAGTTCTGCAACAAATAGGATACGCCGATGGCGGAGATCATTACCGACATTCGGGGCGCTGAGCGGAGAGGCTTATAGGCCACCTTTTCAATGATAACACCAATGGCTACCGTGACCACCACCACCAGGACAATGGAAACATAGATCGGCAGGGAGGCGGTTGCGTAAACCATAACCAAGCCCGCCACCATAAACACATCGCCGTGGGCAAAGTTGATCAGACGGAGGATGCCGTAGACCATGGTGTAGCCAATGGCAATCAGCGCATACTGTCCGCCGACGGAGATGCCGGAGAGCAAGTAGGGCAGATTGGCAGATAAAAATTCAGACATCGCAGTCTCTTCTCCTTCTCTCTTGATTTTGGGGAGCGCATCGATCCGTTTCTCAGAAACGGAAGGTCCTGTGGAACGCATAGATACGTTCCCAACGGGAAGCTTTCACACAAGATAGAAAATCCTGTCGAAGGGAATCCTGAAATTGTGGCGGG
>USKC01000263.1 GCA_900555195.1 uncultured Lachnospiraceae bacterium | reverse complement strand
GGAGCAGGAAGACCGCATCACAGCAGCTAGGCTGGACTTTAAATTTCAGCTTTCCGCCCCCCGCATCCTTCTGCCGCTGGACAGCCAGAAGACGTACCGAATCTTTGATAACCTGTATACGAATATTATCAAATACGCGATGCCGACTACCCGGGTATATGTTCTTCTGCAGGAGAAGCCGGACAGTGTAAGAATTGAACTGAAAAATATTTCTCAGGCGGAATTGTCCATGGATCCCAATGAACTTACGGAGCGGTTTGTCCGTGGAGATGGCTCGCGCAATACGGAAGGTAGCGGGCTGGGGCTTGCAATAGCCAAGAGCTTCACGGAGCTTCAGGGCGGAAGCATGCACATTGAGCTGGACGGAGACCTGTTTAAGGTGATTCTGACGTTTAAGAAATCACATCCATTTACGGAAAATCCAGGAAAACACTCCGAAGAGGGCCGGGAGCATGGCACTGCGTCGGGAGAGCCCCGTCCTTATAACCGCAGTTTCACTGCTGAGCCCCAAAGATTCGGCGCCGGTCCCAATCCCTCTGCTCCCAATTACGGGCAGCCGGGATGGAACAGACAGCCGGGTTCTGGACAGCCAGGCGCTGCTTCCCGTCCGCCATATCCAAATAGAGGAGCGAATATTCCCTATGGTCAGACCCGCCAGGGTGCTCAAAGGGGCTATCCGTTCCAGAATTACGGCGGAGCTGGAAGCTATCCGCCGCCAGGAGCCTACATGCAGAGAAACGACTATGATCTATATGGCAGCATGGGGAATCCTCCGTTTCCGATTTCTCCATCCGGATCCAATCCCAAAGGGCAAAATCCCAGAAGGGAAACAACGGATGCCGCGTTTGGTGAACCAGGCCTATCAAGCAAAAAACCAAAGGAACGCAGAACCCTTTGGTTTAGAAGTAAAAAAAGAAGGCAAATGGAAGAAAAGCCTATAAACACAGAGCAGGAAAGACCAGATCTTTCCGATGAACCGAAATCGTAGGGGGGAAGAATCTTAAGCAGCAGTCTAATAAGCGTCAGTCTTCCCTGAGCCGAACTGCTTTGGCCGCTTTGCGTTTATTCTCATCCTTCATGGCGGCATAGTGCTTCCTTGTCGTATTTACATCCTTATGTCCCAGGACGTCCGCCACCAGATAGATATCACCGGTTTCCTGATAAAGCGTGGTGCCATAGGTACTTCTGAGCTTGTGAGGGGTGATTTTCTTCATGGTGGTGACCCGGGACGTATATTTTTTTACCAGATTTTCCACGCTCCGCACAGTGATTCTTCTGTTCTGCATGGACAGAAAAAAGGCATTTTCATGTCCGGGCAGCGGGATGGTGTGATTCCGTTCCTCAAGGTACTCCTGCAGAGCAGCGGCAACTTCTTCACCAAAATAAACGGTGTCCTCATATCCGCCTTTTCGCCGCACCTTGATTCTCTGATTGTCAAAATCCACATCATTCAGATCCAGTCCCACACATTCTGAAACACGGATTCCCGTTCCCAGCAAAAGCGTAAGAAGCGCCAGATCGCGAAGACGGGTCTTCTTATGATAGCTTAGTTCCTTGCGGGTGAGGCCGCTTCCATCCTCTACCTCATCCAGGAGGATTGCAACCTCATTGGGCTCCATACGAATGATTTCCTTATCATGCAGTTTAGGCAGAGGCACCAGAACAGCCGGATTCTGGGAAATGAGTTCATTGCGAAAATAATAATTATAGAAGCTGCGCAGAGAGGCGAGCTTCCGTTTCTTTCCGCGTTCATCATTCATATATTCCACCCCATCCTTCACATAGTAGGAGAGGTACTCCATATATTCTTCAATGTCTTCACGACCGATTTCATTGAGAATGGACAGCGGAAAATCCACAATTTCCATTTTGGCGCATACGCTGTTGTTTTCATGCAGGAATTCAAAGAAAATGCGGAGATCATAGGCGTAAGCGATGCGTGTCCGCGCTGCCGTCGTATCCTCTATTCCCCGGAAAAACTGGGTGCAGAAAGAGGGCAGTCCCGCAAGAAGTTCCCGCAGTTTCAGGATATTTTTCTTATTCTGTTCATCATGATAGTTCAGTTCTTTTGCCACAAACCTCCGCTCCTTTCATCGCTGTTTGCGATCGCGGTAAACATCCGTTCTTTGACGCCGGGATTTTCGTAGTTCAGCTGACGCAGCAGCTGCTTGACATATTCGCGCTTCGTATGGCCATCTGCAGGGCAGGGGCTCTTGACGACTGGGATTTGATTTTTGTTCACAAAGCCGATTACGTCTGCCTCATTCATATAAAGCAGGGGACGTATAACGGTCAGCTGCGTGCGATCCAGGTAAGTCACCGGGCTGAAGGTATGAAATCTGCCTTCATAGATCAGAGACATCAGCATGGTTTCCACCACGTCATCCTTATGATGCGCATAAGCCACCTTATTGCAGCCTTCCCGTTTCACCGCGTCATTGAGCGCTCCCTTGCGCATTTTTGCGCATAGAGAACAGGGATTCGTCTCCTTGCGCTGATTGAAGATAATATCCGCAATATCCGTTTTGATGATGGAATATGGAATATGCAGTTCTTCGCCGCACAGTTTTTCAATCCTTCCCAAATCCAGGTTGTGAAATCCCAGATCCACTGTAACCGCATGCAGTTCAAAGTGCTTCGGATAAAACCGCTTCAGGCCATGCAGCGCATAGAGAAGCGTGAGAGAATCCTTTCCGCCCGAAATGCCTACGGCGATTTTATCCCCTTCCTCGATCATATGATAATCGTCCACGGCCCTGCGGACGTAGCTTAACACCTGCTGTAATCTCATTCGTTTTTTTATCCTTTCGTCTATCTTTATCACCGGCACCATGCCGGAACTGTTACTTATTATACAATCAATTCATAAAAATTTCATCTCATATGCTTAAAATTTTCGCCCCCATAGTATATAATGAATGGTAGCAGTTCAGACAGGCCTGTGCATTCATGATCAAGTATGGGGGAGACGGAATGAAGATACGCTGGGATAAGAAATATCTGTATTGGGGCCTCACGGCATTGGCTGTGGTCGCTGTCAGCCTGTGCATGATATTCGTATTTTTCCGCTGGGAACTGCTGATGGCCTGGCTGAGACGATTGATTACCATTACCACGCCGATCCTGGACGGACTGGTACTGGCATATCTGCTGACTCCAATTTTGAATTGGATTGAGACGCTGCTCCTGAAATATGTATTCAAAAAGAGAAAAAGCGCAGAGAAGCCCAAATATCTCAGGGCCTTATCGCTTGTCTTAACATTTTTGGTGGTATCCGCCATTGTTTATGCATTCTGTGCCGTGGTTCTGCCTCAGCTGTTTCAAAGCATACAGAGCATTGTAAGGCAGTTTCCAGCCTATGTATATAATCTGAACGGATGGCTGGATAAGGTATTAAAGGATAACCCTAATTTGGAAGCGCTTCTAAGCCAGATGATTAGCACCTATTCTCCGGAACTGAGGGAATGGCTGAACACAACTCTGGTTCCTCAGATGAATCAGGCGATCCGCATCGTATCCAGTTATACTTTCAGCATTCTAAGGGCCGCCTGGAATCTCCTGATTGGGTTGATTATATCCATATATCTGATGGGAAGCAAAGAACGTTTCCTCGGCCAGGCTAAAAAAATGGTCTACGCGTTCATGAGCCTGGAACGGGCCAATCATTTTATCGAAGATATTCGGTTCGTACACCGGACATTTGGAGGTTTTATTAGCGGAAAACTGCTGGATTCCCTAATTATCGGTATCCTTTGTTTTATTGGGACATCCATTATCGGAACGCCGTATTCCCTTCTGGTAAGCGTGATTGTGGGCGTAACCAATATTATTCCGTTTTTTGGCCCCTATCTGGGGGCGATCCCGAGCGCCTTTTTGGTCCTGATGATTGAACCGATACAGTGCCTGTATTTTCTCATTTTTATCATCATTTTACAACAGTTTGACGGTAATGTCCTGGGACCCAAAATCCTCGGCAATTCCACCGGCCTGTCCGGCTTCTGGGTGATTTTTTCCATCACTTTATTCGGTGGTTTTCTGGGCATTTTGGGAATGGTGATCGGCGTTCCGCTTTTTGCGGTCATTTACGCCTATGTCCGGCGGCATGTAAAGCATAATCTGAAGAAGAAACAGCTTCCGGTGGATACCGGAGAATATATATTTCTGAAACGCATTGATAAGGATCAACGCCACGAAGAAAAAGAAGAATCAAAAGAGAAAGGATAATTGATACATATGAGATTTGTCATTCAGAGAGTTACAAACGCCAGCGTCACCGTTGACGCACAGATCACCGGAGCAATTCAGCAGGGATTCCTGGTTCTCATCGGCATCAGCCAGACGGACGACGAGGCGGTCGCAGACCGGATGCTGCGCAAAATGCTGAACCTCAGAATCTTTGAAGATGAAAACGGAAAAACCAACCTGAGCCTGAAGGATGTGAATGGAGGGCTTCTTTTGGTTTCCCAATTCACCTTGTATGCGGATTGCCGCAAAGGAAACAGACCTTCCTTTATCAAAGCGGGTTCTCCGGAACACGCAGAAAGATTGTATGAATATATACTGCATGCCTGCAAACAGGAATGCGCCTGCTTACAGCAAGGAATTTTCGGCGCGCACATGAAAGTGGAACTTACCAATGACGGACCCTTTACCGTGATCCTGGATTCTGAAGAGATCCTGTAGGGAAGCTGCAGCGCGTTTAAATAGACTCAAAAGCAGAAAAAACGGTGAAAAACCACTATCTATTCGTTAAACTTGTGTTTTGCGAATAGTTGCATGTCTCTTATA
>USKC01000262.1 GCA_900555195.1 uncultured Lachnospiraceae bacterium | reverse complement strand
CGGCCAGGGGGCGCTGCTGCACTTCTTCCGGATCCATACTCTCTCCGGTGAGGAAACTGTGCTCCCCATCATTCTCAACCAGGGCCGCATTCTGCCGGTTCGTCTCCGCGCCTGTCTCATTCGCCTGTGCCTGCTCCTGGGGCGTGACGCTCTGTGCTTCGCTCTCTGTTTCTGTCTGGGCCTGCGTCTGTTCCTCCTGCGCCTGGTTGCCGCAGCCTGCCATCATCGCTGTACAGGCCAGGAAAATTCCAAGATATATCGCAGCCACACGCGGTTTCCTGCCAAGGCCTGCCGCCTGCTTTCCCAACTTTTTCATCGCTTTCTTTCTCCTTTGTGCTTCATCCAAAACGCTCCGCCCCACAAAAACATACCTATTTTAGCGCGCGCCCTCCCATAAGTCCAGCTTTTCAGGAAAAATTAAGAGATAAGACGGCATTTCTGTGCAATTCGCACAAAAAGCCCCCCTTTCGGCAGGCTCTGCAGCTCCCGCTTTCCAACCGCCCCCATCTTGATTACCAAAACAAAATAGACGGCCACAGCCACGATCAGGGCCGCTGCCAGGCAGATTACATTTATCCCCGTCAGCTGATATAAACCATAATAGACGCCAAAAGCTGCTGCACCCATAATCACCGACGCCCAGAAGGGAATGCAGAACGTTTTCACAATCTCCTGCCGGTACCCCAGATGCTTTCTGACGGATATTCCATTCAATATGCACATCAGAAAAGCGTAGAGCACAGTGGCAATCACAAGCGTAAACAGTTCCAATTCAGTAAACAAAAGCAGAGGAACCAACACCGCCGTCTGAATCACCAAAGCGACCGCCGCATTGATAACCGGAATGCTCACCTTTCCGATTCCCTGAAGCACTCCGTTGGATATGGTCGAGATGGCATAGAACACCACGCTGATGCTCAGGCCGGCCACCAGATACGAAACCGTATCCACCGACTCCTTCTGCGGATACAGGAGAAGCACAATCGGCCTGGAAAGCACCGCCAGCCCCACTGCCGCCGGAATGGACAAAAGCATCGTCGTTCGCATGGCCATCCCCATCTTCCTGTTCGTCTCACGCATATTCCCCTGGGCATAGCTTCCTGACACCCCCGGAATAACAGCTGTTGACATGGCAGAAGCCAGCGCAATCGGGATATTGATGATCTGCTTCGCTTTTCCGGAAAACAGGCCGTACTGCGTATACGCCTCCGTCTCTGAAACACCTTTCACATATTCCATGATCCGGGTGTAGATGGTCTGGTTCAGAGAACTGTTGCAGTTATAGATAAAAGTGCTGAGGATGATAGGCGTCACCATGGTGATGATGATCCGATAAACCTCACCTGAGCTGAGCACTTCTCTGGTTCTGTCCCTTTTTACCTGACGGTCGATATATCCTTTATTGAGAAACAGGACGAACGTCATAAATAGCAGCGCCACCACAACGCCGGCGCCGGTACCTATCGCGCTTCCCGTGGCCCCATAAATCGCCAGGGTGGTGTCGCTCTCTCCGGCGGCCATCCTCATCAGAAGGACCGCTGCCAGAATACTGATGACGGCGTTCAGAATCTGTTCCAGTATCTGGGAGACGGAAGTGGGCATCATCGTCCCGTGCGCCTGAAAGTATCCCCTCAGCACCCCCAGTATCCCGGAAAAGAAAATGGTGGGCGCAAACGTCCGCAGCACAGGCACGCTGTTGCCTCCCACCAGCACAGGAGCGCCCACAAGCGTGAGAATACAGGCGGCGCCCCCCACCACAACCACATAAATCAGGGCACAGTGAAAAATCTTCTGTGCATTCCGGTACTCCCTGAGCGCCAGCCGCTGGGCGATCACCTTTGATATGGCAGAAGGGATGCTGTAGGAAGAGACCAGAAGGATAATTGTATAAATTTCATAGGCAGATGAATAATATCCGTTTCCCTCATCACCGATCACATGTGCCAGAGGGCTTCGGTAGAGGATTCCTATAAATCTGCAGATGATCCCTGCAGCCGCAAGGATTCCCGCCTGCATCACAAAACTGTTGCTCTTTTTCTTCGTTGACATAGATTTCTCCCTTACGGGTTTCATTATTCTGACAGCCTGAAGGAAAGCAGGATATCCAGCCTGCGTTCCACCACTTCATAGACAAAAATGTCCGGCTGCTGTTCATCAATCATCGTTTGCTGAAAATAGCCGTTCCAGTGCGGCATATAGCTGTATGCGAAATTGGACGCCAGCACCGGAGCCATCGCTCCCGCAAAGCTGTCCCTGACCAGAAAGAGCCTCCGCGTGTCCGGCGCATCGGACTGGTAAATCAGGTCTTCTGCATCCACCGCCTTGATCACCGTCATATTATTGGTTGGATATCCGGATACATCATAGCTCACATCCGCAGGTTTATTTTCTTCATAGTAACGCCGCAGATTCATCATCCCGGCCAGATCATAGCCGGAAGAAGCATTCTGCGTGATGGTGAGCTCTTCCACCTCCGGGATCTCAATTCCCAGCTCCTTCAGAAGGGCCTTCGCCCCGATATATCCTCCCAGATAATTCCAATGCGTATCATAATGCCAGTACAGGCTGTACTGATCCTTATATTCCAGCAATTCTTCCCTCGGGTAGACCACCCGTATCCCAGCTTCTCTGAGCGCATCCGTCACCTGCTGCGCTCTGGTCATCTCTCCCCGCTTCCGGATATAATCCGGCAGCTGATCCGAATAGATATCTTCTTTATTAGAAGGGATCATGAGAACAAACTCGATCCCCCTTTTGTCCAAATACGCTTTCGTTGCCAGCATATTATCCACAATCTGCGTCAGTTCTTCCTGCGTATAAAGATTCGTCCCCTTATAGTCCTCGATGCTTCCCTCATCCGTATAGAATAGCCAGTTGTTCTTTCCCAACACCACGCTTTCGGATGACGCATCCCCGAACACATTCATGCTCAGTATGCTGTTTTTCTCAATCAGCCAGCTTCTGAACGGTAGGTGGTCGTTATAATAGCTGTTATATGCGGACGGATACACCTGCAGGCTTTCCCAGAACGACTGCAGACTGTCAAAATTGAGTTCCGGCTTCTCGGCAAGCTGCCGGTTCTCCGTATTCTCCATATTCAAATATGGCTTTACAAAAGAATATACCACTCCCGGCCCCAGCACCATAAGCGCAAAGCAGACCAGCCAGGCCGCCGCTTTCTTTTTTGTCATATCTTACTCCCATCCGCGCGCTTTTGCGCATATATAAAATCAGGGAAGATGAAAGAAAAACGCTTTCACCCTCACCCAACTTTTCCGGCACCGTTCAGACAGGTCTGAACGGTTTCCTTTCCTGTTCTCGTTGTCCTTTCCTCCCGCATCGCCGGTCAGAAATTCATATATAAGAACGCGCTGTATGTGCTGCTCACCATCAACATAATACTGATGCCGAAAAGCAGCATACAGAATACCAGTTCCGCAGCGCTGTTTTTAAACTTCGCAACCACAGCTGTCCGGCCGGCCAGCCAGCCTCCCGCCCGCTGGATGATGCCGCAGCCCAATATTCCAAGGATGCACGCCAGGAATGCCCTGTTTCCGACCAATTCCAAAACCGCATAGCCGGAAGAGGTATACATCCAGGGCAGGAACATCCGCTTCACATACTCCAGTGCAAGCGTCACATCCCCTGCGCGGAAGAACACCCAGCCCACGCATACCACCAACACCGTATACACATGCTTCACCACTTTTGTTTTATCCAGAATTTTTCCCAGTCCCAGGCGTTCCAAGACCTGAAATACGCCGTGGAACAATCCCCAGCAGATGAAGTCCCAGCTGGCTCCATGCCACAGCCCGGAAGTCATGAACACGATGAAGATATTGATATAGGTGCGCACCTTTCCCTTTCTGCTTCCTCCAAGCGGAAAATACAGATATTCCCGGAACCAGGACATGAGAGACATATGCCATCTTCTCCAGAAATCCGTAATAGAAGTGGCCAGGTACGGATAGTCAAAGTTCTCCGTCAGGTCAAATCCGAACATCTTGCCCAGACCGACTGCCATATCGGAATAGCCCGAGAAGTCATAATACAGCTGCAGGGAATAAAAAATGGCCGCAATCCAGGCAAAGGCACTGTTCACATTTCCGATCTCCAGGGAATAGATGCGGTCCACACAAACGCCCAGCGTATCCGCCAGCACCACCTTCTTGGCCAGGCCATAAATAAACCGTCTTATGCCCTCGCTCATTTTCTCAAGGCTCTGTCTGCGCCCCATAATCTGCGGTGCAAAGTCACGGTACTTCTCTATGGGCCCCTGAATGATCTTAGGGAAAAAGGAAAAATACAGCGCCATGTGCAGCAGGTTCTTCTGAGCGGGTATCTTCTCCTTATACAGATCGATCAGATACGTCAGCGCCTGAAAGGTAAAAAAGGATACGCCCAGAGGCAGCGCGATCTGCTGCATCTCAAACAGCTGCCTGCCAAACAGCTTATTGATGGTGTTTACAAAAAAGTTGAAGTATTTATAATATCCAAGGATCCCCAGATTGGCGAGAATGCCCGCTGTCAGAACCAGAATCCGGACTTCCTTTTTTGCGAACGCCCCGCTTTGGCTTCCAAGAAGCAGACCCAACACATAATTGATCAGAATGGAGACCAGAAGCAGCCACACGAGCGAAGGCTGCCCCCAGGCGTAGAACAAGAGGCTGGCTGCCAGAAGCAGCACGTTCTGAAGCCGTCTGCTTTTCCCTGTCACCTTATCCAGAATAAATACGATGGGCAAAAAAGCCCATATAAAAATCATTGAGCTGAAAACCATGTTTTTCCCCGCTTCATCTTTACATGGGACTCGTC
>USKC01000261.1 GCA_900555195.1 uncultured Lachnospiraceae bacterium | reverse complement strand
AGATATCCTCCGACCACATCCCGGAGCAGATTTCTGGCAAGCCGCCTCTGTCCCGTGTAGATCAGCGCGAACCGCTCCTGCAGTTCCTGCAGCGCTTCTTCCGGGATGCGCACCATCTCCACCCGGATTTTCTGATCAATTCCGGGCCGCGTCGTAATAAACTTGATGCCATCCTTCAGGCCGCCCACCTGATCCTGCCATCCTCCTCCGGTGCTCATGATCTGTTCCATATTCAATACGATGTCATAGATCTCTTCTTCCCTCGCTTCCCGGCCGAGGAAACGGAAGAGTCCCTTCACACAGGCTCCTGAAAGGATACTGCTGGTTCCAAGCCCTGAACCCTGGGGGATCCCCACCACCTTCGTGGACAGTCTGATCCCGCCTCCCAGACGTGCACAGATCTCCTGCAGGTTCGCTTTCCCATGAAGGGGAACGATGCCGCAGGCGATCAGCGCTGCCTTATGCAGGGCAAAGGAATCATACGGGTTATGGCAGTCCCGGATCTCTTCCACGCTTTCCACGCTTCCTTCCGCCCCGATATCCGTGCTGGCGAATTCCACATGCAGCGCATCCAGACGTTTTACCTGGATCTGAATCGGATAGATCCCGTTCAGTTTCAGCGCCGCATTCAGAACCGTTCCGCCTCTTTCATTGCAGTGCGGCGGCGTATCCGTCCATCCGCCACCCCAGTTCACCCGCACAGGAAGCGCGATGTCCACCACGTCTTCACAGATCCGATAGTCCACAGAAGAAGGAAGCTTGCGCACCGCATTTTCATAGATTGTATTCTGTATCGTTCCAAAGCAGAGCGCCTCCAGACTGTCATATCCCTTGCCTTCAAAGGACAGCCTTCTTTCCTTCATATACTGGGCAAGGGCATAATAAATCCTGATTTTCAGGGAAAAATCTGCCTCTCCTGCATCCTGCATCAGCATCTCATAGATCGCTTCCCCGATTCCATGCGCGCCGAAAATTTTCAGCGCTTCTTTATAATATGCGCCCTCTTCCAGCTTCCAGATAAACCGGCTCGCCAGAATCCGGTTCTCCAGTTCCTGCTTCCATGCACCTACTGAAAGCGCATCCGCCTGATTAAAACTGGAAAACAGGCTCATTCTCTGCGCCCTCTTCCAGGCGTCCCGCTCTTCTTTCGACGCAGCGCCTCTGGCCATTCTCTCCACCGTTAAGGCCGCCTGAATCGCCCCTTCCATATCGGACGCCGCCGGATACAGACGGGCATTCCAGAGGGAGTGCTCTTCCCCTTCTTCCCACAGCGCCGAAACAGGCAGCCCGTTCCTTTGCAGGAAATCCGAAAGGCTTCCCGCGAGAAAACCCGCTTCTTGTTCCAGTGTGCTCTTGGGATTGTCCTCCACGCCATACAGACGAACCACATATCTTCCATCCAGAAGCCGGAGCGCATGCATCACAACGCGCTCCGGAACCGTCACGCTCCTCAGCTTCACGCCGGACACCACGCTGCCCCTTCCCACACTGCTTTCATCCAGGATATAGCTATCCTCCAGATAAGCGCCGTCTCCTACATGGGCCCGTTTTCCCACATAGCTGTTATGCGCTCCATACGGCGCGCCCTCCGGGGCAGTTGTGAGCACCTGCTTCTTCCAGTCCAGGAACTCATAGTCATCCACCTCTTCCGTCATCAGGCGAACGAGTTCCGATGTGGTTCCAAAATGAATGAACTCCGCTGGGGACAGGCAGATCAGCTTCATGTCAAAGGAAGAGATTGCTTCCCATATCTTCTTGCGGCAGGCGAGCAGACTGGGATTGATCACGCCCTCCGCCGCCTCTTTAAAATACTGTTCCAGGGTGGACTGTCTGGCCAGAGGATAAAGAAAGTCTCCATAAAAGCTGATCCGCGCTTCCTCGTTGACAAATTCACGGAACTTTTCCTCATCCGGCTCCCCATCCGTGCTGATGAGCCCGTACAGGGCCCCTAACAGATCCGTATCCATCACCACAGCGCCCGTATCCAGATCCACATTTCCCTGGGCGTTTACTGCCCCAAGCGCGCGCAGCCGCTCTTCGCTCTGCTTGTGAAGGAACTGGCCCACATAATCCTGGCCGTCATTGAGAAAGACCCCATGCTCTTTTCCCGTCTCCACATTTTCTTTCATGGATATGGCCGCCGCACCGTGATAGTTGAAATCGATCTGCAGCGGATTAAACAAAAGCAGCACGTCGCCGGAAAGCACCAGCATCCCTTCCGGAATCCGGGAGGGGACGCCGGACATGCCGATTGAAAACTCATCGAAGAGAGTGGAAGCAAAGCCATTGGGCAGCTGCCTCGGCACAGGGGAAAATAACTTTCCGCAGGCGGAATACTGAGGGACCCGCTTGCTGTCCCCGCCCGAATGGATCACAAGAATCCGCCTTCCCTTAAAAGGATTTCCGTCACGGGTGCCTTCCTGCTGTGCGATATAGCGCAGCACATGGAAGGTGGCGCCGCCTGAACCCACCCGTTTGCCGTCCGGATCCGGAAGAACCGCATAATGGGTTTCTTTCGGCAAAAGACCTGCCTCCAGCCGGTATTCCAACTGTTTTCTATAGGTACGGGCCTGCTCTTCGTTGGAAGCCGTGAGCACCAGATAATCCCATTTGATGAAACTTGGCTTCCTTAAACTGTTTTCATAGTCCTCCCAGGAATCCAGACAGGATTGTCTGAGAAAGAGATTTTTCATTTTCTTATAATTCAATGGTTCGTCCCCCATCTTCAGGTGTTAAAGAGAAGCCGCATCAATGGCATCCAACTCTTCCTTCGTAAAGGGCGCGCCCTCCAGCACCTTCAGGTTATCCAGTATCTGCTGGGGTTTGGATGCCCCAATGAGCACACTAGTAACAATCCCGTCACGCAGTAGCCACTTCAATGCCATCTGTGCCAGCTTTTCTCCCCGTTCGGCTGCGATCTCGTTCAGCCGGCGGATCTTCGCCATTTTCTCTTCGGTCAGCCCTTCTTCCTTCAGGAAACGCCCATCCGTGCGGATCCGAGAATCCTGCGGGATCCCGTTCAGATACCGATCCGTCAGCGTGCCCTGCGCCAGGGGGCTGAAGCAGATAATTCCTTTGCCCGCCTTCGCGGAAGCTTCCTTCAGGCCGTTGTTTTCAATGGTCCGGTCAAAAATATTGTAACGGTTCTGATTAATGATGAAAGGGCACTTGTATTCCTCCAGAATCCGGCAGGCCTTCTCCATCGTCTCCCCGTCATAATTGGACAGTCCCACATACAGGGCCTTCCCGCTGGAAACGATCTGTGCCAGCGCACCCATTGTCTCCTCCAGAGGGGTATTGGGATCCATCCTGTGGTGATAGAAAATGTCCACATAATCCAATCCCATGCGCTTCAGGCTCTGATCCAGGCTGGCGATCAGGTATTTTCTGCTTCCCCCATCCCCGTAAGGGCCTTCCCACATGCCATATCCGGCTTTCGTGCTGATAATCAGCTCGTCCCGGTATTCTCCCAGCTCCTCTTTCAATATCCTGCCGAAATTGCGTTCCGCGCTGCCAGGCTGCGGCCCGTAATTGTTCGCCAGATCAAAATGTGTGATTCCATGATCAAAGGCAGTGCATACCAGCTGCTTCATATTGTCATAGTTCGCCGTGTCTCCAAAATTATGCCACAGCCCCAGCGAGAGTTCCGGCAGCTTCAGACCGCTCTCCCCGCAGAAATGATAGCGCATCCTGTCATATCTTTGTTCCTCAGCCTTATAAATTCCCATTTTCCCTTCTCCTTTTCTATATCTCCATAATTCTTTCTCCGCTCCCTTTTGAGCGTCTTTCATTTACTTCATTCATGCAAAGGCGTCCGCCTAAACAGCGAACATCCCACTCTCCATTGTACATGCTTTTCCTGATTTGACAACCCCGAAAGTCCATGCTGCCACAAATCTGGAAGCCCAAGGAAGCAGCTGGTACAATCATGCCGGAAATGTTCTTCTATCCAGCACAAACTGCCGGAAATTCCGTACGCATGGCGGCATAAATATGCTTCCATCATTCACCATAAAAAGCTTGCGTTCACCTACTAAGGGATCAATCTGCAAAATCTTTACATCCAATTTCAATAGCAGATCCATATAAGGGACAACTGCGATGCCAAACCCCTGTGCAACCAGCCCGGCGATGACCTGATCCTCCTCGGTTTCATAAGCGATCTGAGGTTCTATGCCAATCTGCGAAAACATCCACTCCACTACGGAACGGATTCCGGAGCTTTTTTCAAAAAATATTTGAGGATATGGAGCGGTTTCCAGTAAATCGATGGTATGGTAAACGGCGAGCGGATGGTCTTTTGGCACAATCAAAACCAAATCCTGTTTCAGGACAGGAATTGCTGTAAAATTCATCCGGGAAGGCGGTTCCGAGCAAAAAACCAGATCGAATTTTCCGGCAGCTAATCCTTCCAGCAGGCTTTGCGATACTCCAGTATGAAAGGAAAATTCCACCCCCGATTGAGGGTTGTCTTTCAAAAATGCAGCCGCAAGTCCGGGGATGAACTCTACGCCTAAGGTTCGCAGAAACCCCAGACGGATCAGCCCTTCCCCATGGGCGCTGCGCTGAATGGACTCGATCCCGGCATCCAGTGTGGTCAACGCATGTTCAGCGTAAACCAGAAATTCCTCTCCAAAACGTGTCAGCGTTGTCTTTCTTCCGCTTTTTTCAAAAAGGGGAAGCCCCAGCTCCTTTTCCATTTGAGCAATTGCATGGCTTAAGCTTGGTTGTGCAATACAAAGCTGCTTTGCTGCTTTTGTATATTGCTGCATATAGGCCAATGTAACAAAATAACGCAAATGGTACAAATGTATATTTCAGAGGAACTGACCATCCCTCACGGTCAATCTGATCACCTTTCACG
>USKC01000260.1 GCA_900555195.1 uncultured Lachnospiraceae bacterium | reverse complement strand
CTGTCTGGCAACCCGTTTTCCATATGGAACAAAGCTTTCCTATGAGCGGATGGAGGCGGTGGATAAGGGAGAACAGTACTTAAGATCGCTGGGATTCTATAATGTGCGCCTCCGTGTCCATCAGGACGTCGCCCGGATCGAAGTGGATGCAAAAGATCGAGGCAGGCTGCTGGAACAGGCAGATGGAATCCTTTCTTATATAAAACGCCTGGGATTCGTTTATGTTACGCTGGATCTGGAAGGGTTTCGGTCGGGAAGCATGGATGTAGGGCTATCCATGGATGTGGGGATATCACAGCAGCTGAACCGTTAGAGATTCTGTTTTTGGGTAAAATAAGAATAGAAGAAAGGGGGATTTCCATGGAAAAGAGAATTGCCACATTGAGAAGAATTCTGGATGACAGCGCCTATACCGTGATGCTGTGCGGTTCCGGAATGATGGAAGAAGGAGGGTATCGCGGCATCAAGAACGCGGACAGGGCCTATGATATTGAAAAAAAGTATGGATTTTCGCCGGAAGAGATTTTTACCAGCGGCTTTTATAATGCCAGGCCCAAGCAGTTCTTTGAATTCTATAAAGAAGAACTTCTGAGGAATGCGCCCAATCCCACGGAATCAGGAACAGCCATGGCGGCGATGGAGAGAGCGGGCAAGCTTCAGTGTGTGATCACAAGCAATGTATTTGAGCAGGGACGCAGGGCAGGATGCCGGAACGTGCTGCAGCTGCATGGAAGCATATATGGGAATGTCTGCACCAAATGCGGCAGACAGTATCCTATGGAATATGTTCGGGATGCGAAAGGGGTTCCGGTCTGTGAAGACTGCGGCCATACGATCCGGCCGCAGGTCTATCTGTTCGGCGAGATGGAGGACAGCCAGCTGATCAGCCGGGCTGTGGAACAGATTTCCAAAGCGGAGGTGCTTCTCCTTTTGGGAACCAATCTGAACTCAGATGTATTCGGACAGTATATCAAGTATTTCAACGGAAAATATCTGGTCATCATTCATAAAAACAGCCACTATCTGGACGAAAATGCGGATATGGTTTTTGAAGACCATCCGATGAATATCCTTCCGCAGCTTGGTTATTGAGGCCTTGCGGCAGGGGAAGAAAGTTCGGCTCCGGGCGGCGGATACATGCGTGCGATCCGGTTTTCAGGTTCTGTATCACACAGATAGAGGACGAAGAGAAAGAAATATTCCAGGGGCTTCATCAAAAGATAGACGATATCCGCCGTGTAAGGAGAACGGATGTGCCGTGCGATAGGGAGGCCGTAGGTATCGTAAAAATGCCGGATGCGGCGGTGCAGGCCGGGGAGGCGTTCTTCCAGAAGCTGTTCAAACGCGTTGGCAATGCACAGCTGGCGGTTGACGATGACTATATGACCATGGCGGACGCCCATACGCAGAGGCTTTACCAGTTTTCGATGCCCTCCGGCGGCAACGGTGCACAGATAATGCTCATCATAGTAGAGGTTGGGGGGAGAAACCTTTTGGGACAGATTCCATCCTGAGGTTTCGGTCCAGGCGCGCAGAACGGCGTCCGGCCTCTGGCCGAACAGGGCCAGAAGAGCAATACACAGCCCGAGAAGCGGCCACATCAGAAGAAAGGAAACGATATACCAGCGTCGGGCGTTGTACAGCCAGGCGTTTATTCTGCCAAGAAGCCTCTGCTGACTGGCCGGAGCGGAGTCGCTTCGGGAAGCGCTCTCTGACGGCGGATGGAGGCGTCCCCATTCCAGCGTACAGGCGCGGACGGTTTTGGCGGCTATCAGAATGCAGTTAAAGGGAAACAGGCAGAGGAGCAGAAAGTCGGAACGAAAAATCTGCACAATCCAGGCCAGGCATTCGGCAACGCCAAGATACATAGCGCTCATGGACAGCACGATCACGAGGGGAGGCATTTTGCCAAGGGGGAGAAGGGACAGCAGGAGATATCCGGCAATCCCTAAGAGGGATAGAAAAAACACGGTGGGATAGGCTTCGGTCCAGATCGGGGTGTGCATCTGGGAGTTGCGGAGCGTTTCCGGCCAGTCGGCCTGGAACTGTATTCCCATAAACGGAAGGAGAAACAGGCTATAGAGGGAGCCAAGCAGGATCGTGATCCACTCAAACCGCCGTGCAGTCCCGCGGTATTTATAAAATTTGGACGGGGCGAAGGTGAAGAAAAGATTGATGCCGGTCAGTACGAGCGGATGGAGCAGGAACGTGCCGGTAAAGAGCGCATAAAAAAGGAATTCTCCTGCGCCCGCATGGCCGGAAGCAAAAAGCATGTAAAATAATCCGGCAAAAAATCCGGCCGCTTCGGCCAGGAGAAACGAACACAGGCAGGGATGTTTTTTCAGAAAATACATGAAACCTCCTTTTGCCGCACGAGCGGACGGGGACAAACAAAAAGGGGAACAAGGTTCCAAAGAGAAGGGAAGTTTCCTTTCTTTTGATGAATCTGATTATAATATGGAGATGGGGAAAATGCAACGACGCGGAAAGGAGCAAAGTGTGAATGGATTTGAATTTTTCCTGGCAGGCAGTCTGGAAAAGATTTTTCCGGAACGCAGGCCGGAAGGGATGCGGGAAGGCGACCGGCTCTGTATCCTGAAAGGAGAGATTCCGGCGGTTCAGCTGGTATATTGGAGAAAACCGGGAGAAGAAAAACTTCCTGGGACATGGCTCTGCCGGGTGGAAGGATTTGCGGCAAAGGCCCGCATGCGCCGGGTGGAGCTGGTGCCGTCCGCCTTTCCCTGCTATGAAGGCAGAGATGAGAATTACTTATCCACGCAGCCTGGGCTGTTTCCGGATCTGTTGGAGCCGGTTGAGGACGGACGGATCCGGCCTCTGCCGGGGCAGTTCCGGTCGTTGTGGATCGATTTCCCGGACACTGCGGAGGTGGAAGCGGGAGTATACCAGGTGGAAATCGTGCTGACGTCCGAATGGACGGGAGATTTGGAAGAAACGTCTGCAAAGCGTGCGGAGGAAGAAGCGCTCCGCCTGCATTTTTGGCTGGAGGTGTCGGAAGAAACGCTTCCTGAACAGACGCTGATCCATACGGAATGGTTTCATTCGGACTGCCTGGCGGATTATTATCATGTGGAACCGTTTGGGGAAAGGCATTGGAATGTGCTGGAAGGCCAGATACGGCTGGCAGGTGAACTGGGCATAAATATGCTGTTGGCGCCGGTTTTCACGCCTCCGCTGGACACGCGGGTGGGAGGAGAGAGAACCACGGTGCAGCTTGTGGATATCGTTCTTGAAAACGGAGAATACCGCTTCGACTTTGCACGGCTGGAAAGATGGTGTTCTCTGTGCCGGAAATACGGGATATCCTACCTGGAAATACCTCATCTTTTCACACAGTGGGGAGCCAAGGCGACGCCGAAGATCTGCGTGGCGGAAAACGGGATTGTCAAAAAGAAATTCGGCTGGCATGTTCCCGCGGACAGCCCGGAATACCGCCGGTTCCTGGAGGCCTTTCTTCCGGCGCTGCAAAGGGAGATTGAACGGCTTGGATATACGAGAAAACAGGTATATTTTCATATATCGGACGAACCATCCAAGGAACAGCTGGAAAGCTACAGCCGCGCCAAAAAGACTGTGGCCGATCTGCTGGAAGGCTGGCAGGTGATTGATGCGCTCAGCGACTTCGCATTTTATCAGGAGGGGCTGGTAGAACATCCGGTTCCCTCAAACGATCATATTCAGCCGTTTGCGGATCATGGGGTAGAGGACTTGTGGGTATATTACTGTTGTGGGCAGGGATATGAGGTGCCGAACCGCTTTTTTGCGATGCCGAGCGCCAGATGCAGGATCATGGGAGTGCTGCTCTATCTCTATGATTTGAAAGGATTTCTGCACTGGGGATTCAATTTTTATAACAGCGCGCTTTCCGTCACGCACCTGGATCCCTATTTTGACACCCATGGAGGATATGCGTTCCCTTCCGGAGATCCTTTTCTGGTTTATCCCGGAGCGGATGGCAAACCGCGCTCTTCCATCCGGGCGCAGGTGCAGCTGGAAGGGCTTGGGGATCTGCGTGCGCTCCGCCTACTGGAAAAAAAGATCGGGAGAGAACGGGTGATAGAACTGATCTACGAAGGGCAGCAGCATCCGTTTACTTTCCGGAAGTATCCCATGCAGGCATCGTACCTGTATGAACTGCGCAGAAAGATCGCGCGTGCCCTGAAAAATGAGACGTAAGTATGTGAAAATGGCTGCTGAAGGGAGAATTACTTGCCGGGAGCATCGGGCAGGGAAGTGTTAAACATGAGCAGGGCTTCCCGGCATTCATATTCTCCCATTTCATAATATCCCTTTGTAAAACGGTTCAGCCGTTCGATGGTAACGGAACGATTGGCCTTTTTGGGAAGGCCATTGACAAAAGAGATTCCTTCCGTATAGTATTCCGCGTCAAACTCCGGCGTTCCTTCCTCTTCATAATAAGGATCGAACAGGAGAATCCGGTCACCGTCAATGCCCGTCAGGAGGACATAATGGGCCACTTCCAGGAAGACGTGCAGAACAACCGCCCCACCCTTCCGCAGGGTCTCGTAAATCTTTCCGCCTTTGGCGATGAACACATCCCGGCCAGAAAGAAATTCGCAGTGAATGGGAAAATGCCTGGCCTGGCCGAAATGGTTGATCCAGTTGGAGAGAAAATTCATGGCGGCAGCAGAGGTGCCGTGCTTGCAGAGTTCCCCTTCGTCATTATAAGTATCCATAGCGTAGAGCATAATAAATTTTACGAGATCAGGATAGATTTCTTCCCGCTCAAACAGATACCGGATGCCGTTGATCAGGGAAACAGGACCGCAATCGTATTCAGATGACTGGTAAATTAAAAAATTTTTCATTTATCTTGTGCCCTTACTATGGAATGTAGTAAAATGAATAAA
>USKC01000259.1 GCA_900555195.1 uncultured Lachnospiraceae bacterium | reverse complement strand
CCGAGGCGCACGGGGCCGAAGCGGGAGCCGTCGCGACCTCAGGGGCCGCCGCGTCCTGAGCCTTCGCCGTGTCGACGGAGCGGTCGGACGCGGCGTTATCGTTCCTGGTGGACGTATCAATCACTGGGGGCTCCTGTTCCGTTCTCGTTCCATCTGAGGGGTATTTTGCGGATTTGCCGTCCGCGGCGGCACAATTGCCCTATAATAGCGCAGCACCCGCCTGGCGGGACCCTGAATTCGTGCCCTCGTAGCTCAGGGGATAGAGCACTTGCCTCCGGAGCAAGGTGCCGCAGGTTCGAATCCTGTCGAGGGCACCATCTCCAACGCGCAAGCCCCGCCCCCGCGGGGCTTTTTCATTGTCCTACCGCTGGCCCACAATGACCGTAAGGGCGTCGGGGACGCAGTCGATGAGGAAGTGCGTGCCGAAGAGGGGCTCCCCGTCCATCTGGACCGGCGGCTCCTCCTCGAAGTCGAGCACGAGGGAGGACGCCCGCCGGAAATGGATGTGGTCGCTTCCCGCGTGCTTGCCGCCCCGGGCGCGCAGAAGGAGCGCCAGCGCCCGCATGGGCGAAAGCTCCGGCGTGGCCCAGCAGATGTCGAGCAGCCCGTCGTCGAGGCGCGCCTTGGGTGTGATGCGGAAGTGGCCACCGTAGGTGGGCCCCACCTGCACGGCTACCAGATAGGCATCGTCCCATTCCGGATGAGGGGCGCATCCCGGCTCCGCCCCCAGGACATCCATCTTGAAGGAAAACACCTGCAAGTGGTGGAACAGCTGATCGACGGCACTTTCCAAATAGAGCATGGTGCCGGCGCGGCCGGACTTCTGGCGACGGTCCATGGTGTCAAGCGCGATAGCGGCGTCCAAACCGAAGGAGAGCGTCTCGGCGAAGTAGCGGCCGTTGACGCGTCCCACGTCGGCCCGCACCGTTTGAAAGCGCAGAATTTCGGTGACCGCCGTGGGGACGGAGTAGGCCATGCCCAACGTCTCGGCGTAATCGTTGCCGGAGCCCACGGGGATGACGGCCAGGACCGGGCGATCCTGGGGGGCGTGGTAAAAATTGCGTCCAAGATGGGGATCTCCACCCTGCAGTCCTATCAATCCGCTCAGATCTTTGAAGCGATTGGCATTAAGAAGGAAGTCATTGACGAATATTTCACCAATACGGTCAGCCGTGTGGAAGGCATCGGCCTGGAGGAGATCGACCAGGATATCCATGTGCGCCATTCCCATGCGTTTGACCCGCTGGGCCTGGGCGTGGATACCACGCTGGATTCTTCCGGAAGCCATAACCTGCGCAGCGGCAGCGATAAGGACGACCATCTGTATTCACCGCAGGTGATTGTGGCCCTGCAGCAGGCGACGAGAAACGGGGATTATCAGAAATTCAAGGAATATACGGCGCTGGTGGATGATGAGACGAAACCCCATACGCTGCGGGGACTTCTGGACTTCGTATTCGATGAAAACGGAGGGATTCCGCTGGAAGAAGTGGAGAGCGCGGACAACATTGTGAAGCGCTTCAAGACCGGAGCCATGTCCTATGGATCCATTTCTCAGGAGGCACATGAATGCATGGCACTGGCCATGAACCGGATCGGAGGAAAATCAAACTCAGGCGAAGGCGGCGAACGGCCCGAGAGGCTTCGTTCCGACCGCTGCAGCGCCATCAAGCAGGTGGCCTCCGGACGTTTTGGCGTGACCAGCGAATATCTGAACTCCGCCAGGGAGATTCAGATCAAGATGGCACAGGGGGCCAAGCCGGGTGAGGGAGGCCATCTGCCCGGTAAGAAGGTATATCCCTGGATCGCGAAGACCAGGTATTCCACTCCGGGCGTATCACTGATTTCCCCGCCGCCGCACCATGATATCTATTCCATCGAAGATCTGGCCCAGCTCATCTATGATTTAAAGAATGCCAACCATGATGCGGACATCTCCGTGAAGCTGGTATCGGAAGCGGGAGTCGGAACCATCGCCGCAGGCGTGGCCAAGGCTGGTGCCAGCGTGGTGCTCATCTCCGGATATGACGGAGGCACGGGCGCTGCGCCGCGAAGTTCCATCCACCATGCGGGGATGCCTTGGGAGCTGGGGCTTTCCGAGGCGCATCAGACGCTGATTAAGAACGGGCTGCGCAGCAGGGTGCGCATCGAGACGGACGGAAAGCTGATGAGCGGCCGTGATGTGGCCATCGCCTGTATGCTCGGTGCCGAAGAATTCGGCTTTGCCACCGCGCCGCTGATTACCATGGGGTGCATGATGATGCGCGTCTGCAACCTGGATACCTGTCCCTTCGGCGTGGCCACCCAGAATCCGGAATTGAGAAAGCGATTTTCGGGAAAACCGGAGTATGTGATCAACTTCATGTACTTCATCGCTGAGGAACTGCGGGAAATCATGGCAAAGCTTGGCATCGCCACCGTGGACGAACTGGTTGGACGAACGGATTTGCTTAAGAAAAGGGAAAATTCCGCGGCCCCGCGGGGCGCCCTGGTGGACATGTCCCGCATCCTCGCACAGCCCTATGAGGGCACCTGCCATTATCAGAAGGAAGACGCTTATGACTTCAAGCTGGAAAAGACCGTGGATGAACGCGTGATCCTGCCCGCGCTGAAGCAGAATCTCTTAAGCGGTGAGCCCGGAGAAGTGGCGCTGACCGTATCCAGCACGGATCGTACGGTGGGAACCCGCTTTGGTTCGGAGGTGACGAAACGCTTTGGAAGTTCTCTGCCGGAAGATACCTTCCGGATCCGCTGCCAGGGAGGCGGCGGCCAGTCCTTCGGCGCATTCCTGCCTTCCGGCGTGACGCTTCTGCTGTCCGGCGACAGCAACGACTATTTTGGAAAAGGTTTATCCGGCGGCAAGCTGGTGGTAATGCCTCAGCCCGGAAGCCGGTTCGCGGCCCGGGAGAATATCATCATCGGCAACGTGGCGCTGTACGGGGCCACGGGCGGCAAGGCTTTTATATGCGGCATTGCGGGAGAACGCTTCTGTGTGCGCAATTCGGGAGCCATGGCGGTGGTGGAAGGCGTGGGAGACCACGGCTGCGAATACATGACGGGAGGCGTGGTGGCCGTCCTTGGGCCCACCGGCAGGAATTTTGCTGCGGGCATGAGCGGAGGCATCGCCTATGTGCTGGATGGAGGTCATGATCTGTACCGGAGAGTGAATAAGGAAATGGTGCTCATCGAGAATCTGACGGAACGCCATGACATCGAAGAACTCAGAAAAATGATCACGGAACACTATCAGGCAACTTCCTCGGAGCTGGCGAAAGAAATCCTGATGGATTTTGAAAGCTATGTGCCGCAGTTTAAGAAGATCATGCCTAAGGATTACAAGAAAATGCTGGACGCCATCTCTTCCATGGAAAAAATGGGAATGAACCGGGAGGATGCACAGATTGAAGCATTTTACCAGACGACCCGGCAGTAGGACAGAGAGAGCGAAACGCGGGCAAAACGTTTGGCGTGATACCTGAAGCGGAAAGGAATGGATGAAATGGGAAAACCGACAGGATTTTTAGAATATGACAGACGATCTCTGCCGTCCAGGCGGCCGGAGGAACGCATAAAAGATTTTGAAGATTTTCACGGGGAGATGATGGATGAGGAACGCAGGCAGCAGGGTGCACGCTGCATGAACTGCGGGGTTCCGTTCTGCCAGTCCGGCATGATGCTGCATGGCATGGCGACCGGTTGCCCTTTGCATAACCTGATTCCGGAATGGAACGATGAAGTCTATCACGGAAATACCTGGCATGCGTTATCCAGGCTGCTTAAAACCAATAATTTCCCGGAATTCACGGGCCGGGTCTGCCCGGCGCTCTGTGAAGTGGCCTGTTTGTGCGGTGTGGAGGATAGCCCAGTAACGATCAAAGAAAATGAACGTTTCATCATCGAAAAGAGTTATGAAGAAGGCTATATGAAGCCTCGGATTCCGGCGGTCCGTACGGATAAAAAAATCGCTGTCATAGGTTCCGGCCCCTCCGGGTTGGCCTGTGCCGATATGCTAAACCACAGAGGCCACCGCGTGACCGTATATGAGAAAAGTGACCGTATCGGAGGGCTTCTGATGTATGGGATCCCCAATATGAAACTGGAGAAACATGTCATCGACCGCCGTGTGGAATTGATGAAGGAAGAAGGGGTCCGTTTCATTGTCAATACGGATATCGGCAGGGATATCCTGCCGGAAACGCTGAGAAGCCAGTTTGATGCGATTGTCCTTTGCTGCGGTTCCGGGCAGCCCAGGGATATCCAAGCGGAAGGAAGAGAGGATGCCAAAGGCATTTATTTCGCGGTAGATTTCCTGTCTCAAAATACGAAAAGCTATCTTGATTCCAATTTTGCGGATGGCAACTATGTGAATGCTGCGGACAAGAATGTGGTCATCATCGGCGGCGGAGATACTGGGAACGACTGTGTGGGAACGGTGATCCGCCACGGCTGCAAATCTGTGGTTCAGCTGGAAATGATGCCAAAGGCGCCGGATGAGCGCAGCGCGGATAACCCCTGGCCGGAATATCCCAGGGTATGCAAGACCGATTACGGCCAGGAAGAAGCCATCGCTGTGTTCGGGCAGGATCCCCGCATCTATCAGACGACGGTAAAGCGGGTTATTACAGGAGAGGACGGAGCGATCAGGGCGATTGAGACGATCCGGATGGATTATGACGAAGCGCATAACTATCGCCAGGTAGAGGGCAGTGAAGAACTTCTGGACTGTGATCTGCTGATCATCGCGGCCGGATTCGTAGGCTGCAGAAGTTATGTGACCGATGCTTTTGGCGTACAGACAACGGACAGACATACGATCCAGACGCAGCGGGGCCATTATGCGTCCAGCGTTCCGGGCATTTTTACGGCGGGAGATGCGCACCGCGGGCAGTCCCT
>USKC01000258.1 GCA_900555195.1 uncultured Lachnospiraceae bacterium | reverse complement strand
ACATAATGACCAAATGTTTCAACAACCTGCATTCTATTTCCTTCCTTCTGACTGATATTCCATAAGTAAAATGGCAAAAAGATTTCTTTCCGCATGAAAAGGGCTGTAAACAGCCCTTTTCAACCTACGTTCCCTCCGTGTTGTTCCGTATCCGCCCCTCCGTTTTTGCGCCTTCTTCTTCTCCTGCGCGGTTTCTTTTTCTGCTCCGCAGCCTGTACCTGGCCCGTTTTTCCCTCCGGCCGGACCGGCTTATCCGCCCTGCGGCGCCGGCCGAACAGCGGCCGTCTCTCATACATCTGCGCCCGGCATTTATCGCAGATCCGTCCGGGTGCATCCAGCGGCAGCAGGGTTCCGCAGTATTGGCATTTGCGGATATATTCCCTTTTGTCCCTGGACAGATGCCGCATGATCGTCTCTTCCGTTTTCTCCCGCTCCGCATCCAGCCTGTCCGCATCGATCTCTTTTCCCAGCCGGACGGAAAACTGATAATACAGATCCAGCATCTTATAAAAGGTTTCATATTTCAGGAGGCCATTTTCCGTACACATCATCAGGGACGGAAAATGGAGAGATACATCCGCCGTATAGGTTTTGCAGTAGTACAGCCACAGATCTACGATATCCCTGTTTTTAATATCGATCGAACAGGTCAGCATGCGGTAGAGCATGTGCTTATCTTCAAATCCGTCGATCTCCTTCCGCTCTCTGTTTTCATACAGAAAGAGCACCTCTTCGATGCTGATTTTTTCAAAGGGCGGCTGCGTTTCCACCGATTTCCAGATCTTAAGCACCGCATCCAGCGGTTCATCCATATCCAGCAGCACCTGTGGGAAGCCCAGGCTCACATAGGTGATCTCCGGATCCGGTTCCGAGAATCGTTCCCGGATATACTGAAGCCCTTCCTCCCCAACGGCCGTCACATACCCCACGTCATAGATCCCAAACCGCCCCGCGCGGCCAGCGATCTGACGGATTTCAGAAGTCTTTAAGGGGCGCACCCCGTTGCCGTCAAACTTCTTTGTCTGGATGAATACGATCCGTTTCACCGGAAGGTTCAGCCCCATGCCGATGGCATCCGTGGAGACCACCACTTTCGTTTTCTGACTGGAAAACAGCTGGATCTGCCTGCGCCGGATCTCAGGCGGAAGACTTCCATAGATGACGCTGGCATGCACGCCCCCTCGTTCCAACCGTCCCGCGATATCCAGCACAGCGCGCTTGGTAAATACGATCAGTGCATCCCCTTCCTGCACATCCTCCGGGAAGGAAAAGGGGTGATCCTCACAGCACAGAGCCGTCTTGCGTTCATAGCGCCTGATCTCCCACTCATCCTGGCAGAGGGAAATCAGATGGAGAATTACCCGTTCCGCAGAGGGGCTCATACAAACATGTATCTCAGGGGAACGGACTCCCAGAATGGCCCGCGTCCAGGAATGGCCGCGATCCGGATCCGCGATCATCTGCGCTTCATCGATCACGGCCACGTCATATTCCTGATCTATGTCCAGCATTTCAACCGTAGAGGAAATGATCCGGCTGTTTTCCTCGTAGATGCGCTCTTCCCCGGTGAGCATGGTACAGGGGATCTGTGCCTCTTTGATCTTCTCATATACTTCCAGGGCCAACAGACGCAACGGCCCAAGATATACCCCGTTGGACGCCGTCTTCAGGCGTTCCAGGGCCTGGAACGTCTTGCCGCAGTTGGTGGGGCCGATATGCAGGATGAATTTCCGCTTCATCTGGCGGGTGAGCGGAAATTCTGTTTCCGGCTGGGCTGGTACCATATCGATGATCTGGCCTCGTATCCCGCTTCCCGCATAACTCGCGGCCAGCCTTCCCAACGTCCGTTTACAGATTTCATAGGGTTTCTCTTCCCGCAGATATTCCAGGAACTTGGCTGTGATCAATTCCTGCTCCTCCGGCTTCATACAGGCCAGATCCAGGCGCACCAGCTCTTCCAGCAGCAGATCCCGGATCTTCATGATCGCAAACCGGTTCTCCTCCCGAAACGCAAAATAAGACAGATTCCTGATCTGTCTGTGGTATTCTTCCAGATGCGGCTGGGATATCCGTTCCGTCCGTACCGCCTTCATCTCTTCCAACAGGTTATCTATCCTCTGCTCGTAGTTCTTCCGGCCGTCCCTGTTTTTCTTTTTCAGCACTCCGGCGCATTCTTTGTACTGACCGTAATAGAACTGCGCCAACTTTTCCTTCTGTACCATATATCCGTTTCCACCGCCGTCCTGCGGCGGCCTTTCCTTTATCTTACTTCTTCATACTCATCCCAGCAGCTGCTGTGCTGTCCGATCCAGCACTTCCCTCACCCGTTCTCCATTCAGGCTGTAATACAGACGCTTTCCCTGCTGTCTGACATCGATCAGGCCTTCATTTACCAATTCCTGCATATGATAAGAGATGGTCGCTGTGGTCAGTCCGAAATGTTCCGCCACCTCTCGGCCAAAATGAGGGGTCTGACTGACATACAGAAGAATGTCCATCTTCACCGGATCCGCCATCAGCGCCAATGCCGCCCTCTCTCCCCCCTTCTTCCATTCCCGTATCACCTCTTCATTCATCAGGCTTCCTACGAGAATCTCCAGGGTATCCGCCTCCTGATCCTCATCCATCTTTAATGACATATGGATCCCGTTCACCAGTTCCCACCGAAGCAAAAGCTGGCTGTAATTCTTCTCATCCACATAGATCCCGGTGAGAGCGAAAAAATCTTCCATCGTATGCTTTGCAAAATAGCTTTGCCAATATGCTCTTTTTTCACCCGCCATCGCCTCCATTTCCTTACGGAAAGGTTCCAGGATCTGCAGCGCGCCTTCCAGCAATTCTCCCAGTTCCTCCAGGCTGCCTTCCAGATCCTGAAAGGCAAAAATCAGCCTCGCCTGAAATTTTTCTCCGATCTCAGCTTTCCGCACACTGTCCAGAAAGCTGCAGCGTCCTCCTTTCAGGGGCAACTCCGGATCCACTCCCGTGTAAGAAGAAAAATCCGGGAACGACTCCCATGGGTATTTGACAGCAGCCGCTCGTATCCGTTTTTTCATTTCTTCCACAGACTCCGCATCCTGCGCGTCAAACGTCCATACCAGATTCAGTGCCAGGCAGCCCAATCCGCTCTCCCGGTACTTTTCAAAATATTTTCTTGTAAGCGCTGTGACCGGATAACAGGAAGCCGCATCAAGGAATGCCTTCTGCAGCGCGATTTCCTTCCGCAGCCCGGCGCCGGATTTCCCGAGCCTGGAAAGGGCTTTTCTCATCTGCACTTCCATCGATTCGTAATTCACCGCGACCTCCAGGAACGTCAAAGCTTCCCTTATCATGCCGCAGCCTTTTTCAAATCGAATCCCTATTCCTACGCCTCCCATATGCTACCTCTTCCCTCTTCCATTCTTTCCGTCCCTTCCAACTGGTGCAGCGTTCCCTTTTTCATCAGGAAGGCCGTAATCAAAACGGTCAGGATTCCTATCCCATTCAGCACGCGTTCCACTCCATATGCAGAAGCGAATGGAGAAATCAGAAAAGACGTAAACGGCACCGCAGCCGTACATCCCGCATTCATCAGTGCCGATTCTCTGGCCATATACTCTGCCGGAACCGTCTTCATCATCAGCGCGGAGATTGCAGTGTTCGCAATCCCCACCGATATTCCGAATATCAGACAGGCAGCAGCCAATATTATGAAAAAGGCCGCTTCTTCCTCCCTCAGCCGCTGCAGGCCCGTCAGAACCAGATAAAAACTCCCCATTAGTATACCACAGGTCAAAAGAGACCTGTCAACGGCTACTTTTCCAAACTTCGCTTCTTTCTTCTCTGCCCTCGCTTTTCCCCCGCCTCTTGTCCTCCAATTTCTGCCAAATATTTCCTCTCTCCCGCCTTCTTTATTCAGCATCGGATACCCGACTGCTCCAAAGAGCATTCCCAAGGAAATGCAGCTTCCCATCAGGGAAAGCGTCACACTTCCTTTCTGATATAGTTCCTGAACAAGAACTGCCTGAAACGCCTGATAGGGCGTGAGCGCAGCATTCAAAAAAGCGGCAGCGCCCAGAATCAGGCACATGGGCCTGGAACGTTTCAAAAACAACAGCCCTTCCTGCAGCTTTCGCAGATAGGAAAACGAGCAATCCCTTCCGCCTTCCTCCTGAACGGGAATTGTTGCGACCAAAATTGCAGCTGCAATAAAACAGGCCATATCCACGAACAAGGCGCCCGCACTGCCCATGGCCGCGATCATCCCTCCCGCGATTCCCGTAGCTGCCAGTTCTGTCAGCCTGCATCCCGCCTGATATTCGGACGCTCCGTCATCATATTCTTCCTTCTTAAGGAGCCGCGGCAACATGGAGGAAGAAGCCGGGCTTCCGAATGCTTCCAATACAGAAATCAGGAATGTCCCCACCAGAAGAAACGGAACCTTCAGCCTTCCCAAAAGATAGAGGATCAGGATGCACAGCACCAGCAGAGCCCTTCCCATATCCGTCAACGCAAGCAGCCTCCGTTTGGATACGCGGTCCACCCATGGGCCCGCAAAAGGCTGAAGCAGAATGGTCGGCACATAATTCAGCCCCAATGCCAAAGAGGAAAGGGCCGCCGATTCGCCGAGCTGGTATACCAGCCAGCTAAGCAGGAACACATCGATTGAGTCCCCAAAACGGTTCAGCATTCTTGAAAACAGATACCGGCGAAAGGGAATTCGTCTGTTCTTTTCCGGATTTCGCCTGTTCTTTTCCGGATTTATCTGCCGTCCGGCTCCTGGTCTGTCTTTTCCGCAATTTTCCCATATCTGCATTGTCCAGCCCTCTCCCTTTGCTTCCATTCTCAGTCACCCGGATTTCATCCGCCCTATCTGCACGGCATTTTGCCTCCGGCTGATTTCCATATCTTAGACTGA
>USKC01000257.1 GCA_900555195.1 uncultured Lachnospiraceae bacterium | reverse complement strand
CGCAGCTATTATAAAGCCCTGATCGAACGATTGGGAGAAAAGAGGAGACAACTATGAGAAATCACAAAAATATCTTTTGGGGAATTCTGTTTTTGCTGGCGGCCTGTGCCGTCATTGCAGGCAGGCTGGGATATCTGCAGGGCATAGGCTTTTGGTCCATTCTGATATCCGTCGGGCTTATCGCCATTCTGATCCGCGGCATCGTCAAACGGAGCTGGGGCACCATCCTCTTCTCTCTGGCCTTCCTGTGCATTGTCAATGATCGTTTTCTCGGAATAGAAGCGCTGACGCCGTGGCCTGTATTGGGCGCCGCTTTGCTTGGAACCATCGGCCTGAACCTTCTCTTTCCCCGCAGGAATCATCCCTTCAGGCTGCATCACATAAACGGCACAAATGCATACGGCTGGATAGAAGGGGACGCTGCCAGCCCCATAGAAGGGAACTATCAGGAGCAGGCTGGTGAAGACGGTTCAGAAAACGTCCGGTGTGAAGTATCCTTCAATTCCACGGTGAAATATCTGCACTGTACCGCTCTGCGGCATGCCAATCTGGAGAACTCTTTCGGTTCCCTGGCCGTCTATTTCACCGATGCCGCCTTATGGCAGCATCAGGCAACCGCAAACGTGGAAGTTTCCTTCGCGAGCACCGAACTTTATATTCCTTCTGACTGGCGCGTCATCTGCAACGTGTCTTCCACCTTCGGTCATGTTGAAGAAAACGGCCATGCTTCTGCAGACGGTGAAAATGTGCTGACCATTACAGGGAACGTTTCCTTCGGCGCTCTGGAAATCCATTATATCTGACAGACAAACAGCGTCCGGATACACTGGCGTATCCGGACGTCCTTATGCAGCAGTTCACCTGCGATTATCTTCTTATCCCTCTCCATCCGTACCTGGCGCATCCGTCAGGATCATATTCCGGATGCGTCCGATGGAAATATAGCCGTCCATGAGCGCGCGCATGTCCGTCCCTTCCGGAGCCGTCTCATCTGGAATCTCCGCATTCTCCAGAAGGAAACTTCCATCCGGCTGATCTTCCTTTATATAATGATCCCGATAGAATCCCTGCCTTGCAGGCCGTCTCTCCCACAGGATCCCTTTTACCTGCCCGGAAGGACAGCCGGGAAAATTCACATTCCAGATCTCATTTCCTGGAAGCCTTTCCTCCATGAGTTTTTGCACGATGGAAAAAAAGTATTCTTCCGCAGCACCGAACTGATCCGTGTCCGCACAGGAAAAAGCGATCGCATCTATCCCGTTGACGAGCCCTTCCATCGCCGCGCCGATCGTGCCCGAATACAGAATATCTATACCCGCATTAAAGCCTCTGTTTATGCCGGAGAATACATAGTCCGGCTTCTCAGGAAGCAGATGGTTCAGGGCGACTTTCACACAGTCCGCGGGCGTCCCTCCCACGCTGTATGCCTGAATCCCCTCTACCGGAAAGGGCACCTGTTTTACTCTCATTTTCCCACGGACCGTAATTCGATGGGACATGGCGCTACACTGTTCTTCCGGCGCCACTACCCACACCTCTCCCAACCGGGATGCTAACCTAGCAAGGACTTCCAGGCCTTTGGCACGAATTCCATCATCATTGACCAGCAGGATTTTCATACGCCTTTTCCTCCTATCCCTTCTTCTCCCGCCTGCGAACCGTCTTTCTGTCCACGACTGGAATTTCATCCTCCGATCTCGCATCCAGATCATGCAGATACTTTTTCGTCTCTTTCCTGATCACAGGTATGAGCAGCAGGACGGCGATCAGATTCGGCACTGCCATGAATGCGTTGAGGATATCCGCTATGGTCCATACCAGATCCAGAGCAACCACAGGCGCCACAGCAGCCACAGCAACATAAAGAATGCGATAGGGGATCAGGGCTTTCGGGCCAAAACAATACTCCACGCAGCGCTCTCCATAGTAAGCCCACCCCAGCACAGTGGAGAACGCGAACAGAATGATGCCGAGAACCAGGATCACCGGCCCCAGATATGGAATCTGATCAAAGGCCAGCGTTGTCAGCACGCCCCCATTTCCCGCAGCTTCCATATCGATCTGGGGATTTTTCAGAATGCTGGTTACGAGAACCAGGCCCGTGATCGCGCAGACCACAACCGTATCCCAGAAAGTACCCGTCGAGGATACCAACGCCTGGCGGACAGGATTCCTCGTCTGGGCTGCCGCCGCAGCGATGGGCGCGCTTCCCATACCTGACTCATTGGAGAAAAGCCCTCTCGCCACACCATAATGCAGGGCGACCATGATTCCACCTCCAACCAGCCCGCCCGCTGCCGCTCCGGGACGGAAGGCCAGGGTAAAGATCGTCTGAATGGCAGGCAACAGGAAATCCCGGTTAATCACAAGGATCACGATACAGCCGATACAATAAAACAGAGCCATAAAAGGAACCAGCTTCTCACACACCTGGGCAATGGTTTTGATCCCTCCGAATATGATGAGCGCCGTAAGAGCGGCAACAATCAAGCCTATGGGCCAAACGGGAATGCCGAGATTCGCCTCGCACACCGTGGCGATGGCATTCACCTGTGTGGCGCAGCCGATCCCAAAGGATGCGAACGCCGCAAGGAATGCAAAGATCAGGCCTAGCCATTTCATATTCAGCCCTCTCTCCAGCGCATACATCGCCCCGCCCTGCATACGTCCGTCACTGGTCTTGACCCGGTACTTCACCGCAATCAGGGATTCTGCGTATTTGGTCGCGATGCCAAACACGCCCGTCAGCCAGCACCAGAGCACCGCTCCCGGTCCTCCCAGAACGATTGCCGTTCCCACACCGATGATGTTGCCCGTTCCGATGGTGGATGCAAGCGCCGTTGCCAGAGCGCCGAACTGGCTGACCTCCCCTTCCGAATCAGGATCCGGCGTAACCGACAAGCGGATCGCCGTTCCGATCTTTCTCTGTATTCCGCCTGTACAAATGGTCATCAGAATATGCGTTCCCAAAAGCAGGACGATCATGGGCCATCCCCACACCACTTCATCCACCGCGTTAATACCGTTTACAATCATTTCCGTAATCTGCTGCATTCTTTTCTCCCCTGCTGCTTTCCAGCCCTAAGCTTTATCCACCGGTTACAGGAAGCCTCTTTGGCATCCACCATTTACGGGGAATCGCAGAAACGCCTCGTTCCTTCGTCCGTTTCCTGCCTTTATTCCCAATATGCTATTTATAATAGCATATTTTTCTTTATTCTGTATAGTTCTTTTGGCCGCAGTTCACCCCTTCCTCCATTATGCAGTAAACCGAATCCCCCTCCTGGCATTTATGTTTTCTGACCACACCCGGAAAAGCGTTCTATACAAATGCCGGGCAGCTTAAAGAATCTCCTCCGGCGAAACGGCATGCTCCATTTAAGCAAAAAAACCGGGAGCGATCACTTCCACGATCACTCCCGGCCTTTCCCGTAATCCTTTTATCTATCAAAAATTCCAATCATGCCGGCCTCTTCCACCCAGCCGCGTATCTGTGCGGTATCCGTGCTGTATCTGCCGATCTCCTTCATCCGTTCAAAATATACAGAACCGGAGAATGTGTACTTACGGGAACGGCCTTCCTCGGTCTCCATCTCCTTCTTCACATATGCAATGGCATCTCCGATCAGCGTGCTTTCAGGCAGCGCAAGGGGCGTCTCCCCTTCGCTGAAGCGTACCGCATTATATCCAGCCAGAACACCCGTTACGATCGCTTCCGTATGTCCGACCAGAAGCCCGGCCTTCTCTCCGGCGCAGAACAGGTTCTCCACGCCTTCCACCTTCAACGCATTGTCTCTGGGCGCCATTGCAAAATAACGCATGGAATTTCCCTTTCCTCCAGCATAGGGATCTTCATAGCGCGCATTTTCAAAGCCGGGAATCTTATGAAGCGTTTCCAACGTATAGAAGGGCGTCATCAGCTTCGCATGGCCCGTATCCAGAAGGATCACATTGTCCTTAAACTGCGGCAGCGCATACTGCTGGCAGCACTTAAGCCCCAGATGATCTTCCCTGAGTTCCTCCGGGATAGGGCATACAACAACCCCTTTTTCATTCAGCTCTTCTACGATTTCGGGCGACAGCGATTCCTTCAGCAGCTTGCATGAACCGCTCATGGAACCAACGCTTCCGTCCGCCTTCTTTCCCTGCATCTCTTCCACTCCGGCCAGCCCCGTCACGGACACACGGCCCCCGAAGCTCGGGCATCTTAAAACGCACATCGCGCAGCCGTTGCCGTATTTGGCACAATTATTCATCGGCCCGGCGGTTCCTGTGGTATCGATGAACACATCTCCTTCATAAACATTGCCGTCCGCGTCGGATACGCTCACGATCCGATCCCCATCCTTCTTAAGCCCGGTGATCCTGGCCTGCAGATGTATCTGGACGCCGAGGGACTCAATATACCTGGTTACCGCCCCGGAAATCGTCGCCACATCATACAGATCCGCATGCGCGTGTCCCGGGAATTCGATATTCTTATGCCGCAGATTCTGGTCAATCACACCAAACAGCTCTCCGCCGCCCATTGCGATCATCTCTTCCGTCGCAGTATATCTTCCGTTATTCCTCATAATGCCGCCCACAAGGCCTGTTCCCAGCAGCATATCCGTCCTTTCCAGCAAAGTGACCTCAGCGCCCATCTTACGCGCCTCAATCGCAGCTGCACATCCGGACCAGCCGCCTCCTGCGATCACGATTCTCTTCATAATGCCCATCGTCTCCTTTTATTCATCGTTTCCTTAATCGCCTTATACCGTTCGCACGACTGTCGTGAAGCGCGGTTTTAGGCTTTACATTTACCTTATTTTTTTTCCTTCCTTTTGTCAATACCTATTGAGAATCAATTTCTCCGCCCGCTACTGCCAAGCCCTCCGCATATGCCGTTCCGTCTCACTCGT
>USKC01000256.1 GCA_900555195.1 uncultured Lachnospiraceae bacterium | reverse complement strand
TGCCCTATGACGAGTCCTCCGCAGACTACGAATACATGGATGAAGACACCAATCCTCCTTGCATAGAACTTGAGATCTACGCCCCGTACGGCATAGCCCATGAGACCTGCGGGGATCACGACGCAATTATCCATGTGGTCGGCTTTGGCACGGACAATACTTCCCTTAACCAGGGGTTAAATTTGATCGCCATTCCCAAAGTGCTCTGCTACTGTCCGGAGGATATGACCGCCACAATCGGGCTCAGCCTGCTGCTGAAGTCGGTTTATTTCTCCCAGTATCGGATTCCTCACAATGGAAAGGCCATTGTCCCAAAAGCCTGCACCCGGCCAACGGATGACACCATCTGCCTGGATTTTGTCTGCGGCGACCTGCTGGATCTGTCCATCAAGCCGTTGGAACTTGGCCCTCCCAAATACGAGGAAATGCTGAAAAATGACTGCGACGTCCCCTGTGCACCTTGCTGCCCTTCCGACGGTAAGCCGCCGAAGGATAAGGATTCGTCCGACAAATAAGCGCACCTCTTTTTCCGTTTCTGCCGCACGTCCCTGTGCGGCAGAGCAGGGAGATCTGTGGGGAACAGCCGCCCTACGCAAAAACGCGGTTGCTCCCCTTTCATGCGATATGATATAATGTCGCCAGACATTATATCGGCCCGCAGCGCAGTGGCCATCTCCCGCGCAAGCCAATTCATTTCTTTGCGCGGCCCTGTTCAAGAAAGGACAAGCCATGAATGATAAAATCCCTTTTCTGTCCACTCCTTTACCGGAGGACATCGAACGTTATATTCACGCAGGTTTCCTGCGCCAGGCATCCGCTCTCATTGACCGCAGGCTGGAAACCCTCTCTTCTGCAGCGGATCTGCCTTTGAAGAACCGGCTGGAATTGGAGAAATTCCGTCTGCGTCAGCTTCCGGATGAATTTCCTTACTCTTATTCTGAAGCCCTCTCCCTCGTTCGCCGTTCCATTCCCGACTTCACGGAGGATGAATTTCAGGCGCTTGAAGAGGACGGAAGGATTGATTTTCTCTTTATAGAAGGAGAAAAACGGTATTTTCACCGCTTTTTCGAGACTCTGATTGCCACCTGCCCTGATATCGCCCGGCGCGGCGATCCGGATGCGCTCAAACAGTCAGAGGAACGCAGCGCTTACCGCAGCCGCACCATACAGCTCATGGAAGAACAGGGTTTTCTGAAATACAGGATACATCTGAAGGCCGGACTGCGGGTAAAAGATGAATATTTCGTTCCAGGCGGGGAAATGCTCGTGCATCTTCCCATTCCCAAGGAAAGCAGCCCCACCTGTTCTGTCCGCATTCTCAACACCGGACATCGTCCTTTCGCCACCAGCCCTGCGGATGCTCCTGCCAGAACGATCTCCTTCCTGGAACGGCTGGACAAAAATGATACATTCTGGGTGGAATATGAATATATCAGCCATATCATCTATCAGAAACCGGATCCGGATCGGGTTTCCGACAGCCTGCCCAGTTTTGATACACAGCCGCAGCCGCCCCACATCCGCTTTACGCCCTATCTGCGGGCCTTGGCGGAACGCATCGTAGGCACTGAGGCCAATCCGTTGAAGAAAGCGGAAAAAATCTACGATTACATCACCTCACAGGTCAAATATTCCTACATGCGGGAATATTTTCTGCTGGATGATATCGCTGAATACTGCGCGGTCAATCAAAAAGGGGACTGCGGCGTACAGGCCCTTCTCTTCATCACGCTCTGCCGCATTGTGGGTATTCCGGCCCGCTGGCAGTCCGGCCTGTCCGTCACCCACACCTCTGTGGGGCCGCATGACTGGGCGCAGTTTTTCATCCCTCCCTATGGCTGGCTGCACGCGGATCTGTCTTTTGGAGGCAGCGCTTACCGCGCGGGGGATAAGAAGCGGCAGGCTTTCTATTTCTGCAATCTGGATCCGTTCCGGATGGTGGCCAATACCGCCTTCCAGGCGCCCCTTTTCCCTGAGAAAAAAGGGCTCCGCGCGGATCCTTATGACAATCAGGTGGGCGAATGTGAAATCGATGGGAAAGGCCTCATGACCGGCCAGTTTGAATATTTCCACGACATTATGGACGTGCACTCCATCTGATCGCGGATGCCGGAATCCTCAGATGCCTTTCCTGCAGCGAGTGCCGATATCCGGCCTTTCACTCTGCATGCCGATATCCAGCCGGCACGCAGAGTGAAAGGCCGGATGGAAATGATAAAGGGCAGGGACATCCTTTTCTGGATGACGCCTGCCCTCTTATTGTATGCTTTTATGAAACGCGTTCAGACGCCTTTTCATGCAGCGTCCTGCTTTCATTTCTTTCTTTTCTGCAGACCGATCTGCTGCCTGTTCAATCCAGATGGAATACGGGAACCAGGTCAATGCTCACGGGGCTGTTATCCGGATTGGTCTCCATGATATCCGCCATGTAATCCCACCATTTTCGGTTGATCGCGGTATCCGCGCTCTTGGCCCAGAGTTCTTCATCCTCGATCTCTATGTAGCCGAACAGGGTCAGCGTCTCTTTATCCAGAAAGATCGAATAATTCTTCCCGCCGTGCTCATGAATCATCTCCTTCATCTCAGGCCACAGCAGATTATGCCTTCTTTCATACTCGGCCTCCTGCCCCTCATACAGCTTCATCTTGAATCCTTTTATCATCCTGCTTTCTCCTTTCCCCGCGCCTGCATCAACCTGCAGTCACACTCTGTATCTTCTCTTTATCTTTTCTGTCCCTTCCCTGCCCCGTCCTTCCTGCCGCTGTTTGGCCGCTACAGGTTCCTCACTGGGGCTGTTTTCCAATATAGGCCAGAATTCCTCCGTCCACATAGAGCACATGCCCATTCACAAAATTGGATGCATCGGACGCCAGGAACACAGCAGGTCCCTGCAGATCCTCCGTATTGCCCCATCTCGCCGCCGGCGTTTTGGCTATGATGAACTGATCGAATGGATGCCTGCTTCCGTCCGGCTGGATCTCGCGCAGAGGTGCGGTCTGCGGTGTGGCGATATATCCGGGACCGATACCGTTGCACTGGATGTTGTATTCCCCGTATTCAGCTGCGATATTTCTGGTGAGCATCTTCAGTCCGCCCTTGGCTGCAGCATATGCGGATACAGTCTCCCTTCCCAGTTCGCTCATCATCGAACAGATGTTGATGATCTTCCCATGTCCCTTTTGAATCATGCCCGGGATCACCGCCTTGGATACGATGAAAGGAGCGTTCAGATCCACATCGACCACCTGACGGAAGGCCGCCGCGCTCATCTCAAGCATCGGAATCCGGCGTATGATGCCCGCGTTGTTCACCAGGATATCCACCACGCCCACTTCTTCTTCGATCCGGCGAACCAGCGCATTCACAGCGTCCTCATCCGTCACATCGCAGACGTATCCTTTCGCTTCAATTCCCTTTTCCTGATAGGAAGCCAGTCCTTTATCCACCAGCTCCTGATTGATATCATTAAAGACGATGGTCGCCCCTGCCTCTGCATAAGCCGTGGCGATCGCAAAACCGATTCCATAAGAAGCGCCCGTGATCCAGGCCACTTTTCCTTCCAATGAAAAACTGTTCAAAATTCCCATCCGCTTTTCCTCCTTTCGCTGATATTCCTATCATATCATTCTTTATATTCCATATCTTGTGATATTTTAGCATAAATCTTGCTTATTCTGAACTGATGACTTATACTGAAAATCGAATGCTAATAACAAGCTTTGCCTCGCTGCGATGAAGGGAGATTGGTATGATAGAATTTGGTTCCTGCAAACTGGCATTTCAGTCCTGTATAGAAAACAAGCGTTTCGCGGTGGCCCATCTCTATAATGATGAGATGCCCATGGACATGCATATCCACGACTGCTATGAGATCTATTTTTCCATATCGGGCGGGAAACAGTTTCTCATTGACAACCGGTTCTATGACATCCATCCGGGAGATATCTTTTTCATCAATCAATATGAAAGCCACTATCTTTCCCAGCTGGATCAGGCCGTCCATGAACGGATCATCCTGGCCATCTATCCTGACTTTCTCAAAAGTCTGGGATCCGAAGCTACGGATCTGAATCACTGCTTTGCCCATCGCGGCACGGAAGTCTCCCATAGGCTGCACCTGTCCACAGAGGAACAGAATAAGTTCAGGTACTTCTCTCACAAACTCGTCCATACCTCCGGCTTTGGAGCCGATCTGGAAGAAACGGCGCTTTTCATGCAGCTTATGGTCTTTCTGAACCGGATATTTGGCAGCAAATGCGAGTCCCTGCCGGAGGAACGCGCCGCTTCTGCCTACCACGGCCAGGTGGATGAAATTCTGACCTACATCAACCAGAACATCCGCTCCCAGCTGAGCATCGATGAATTGTCCAGCCACTTTTTCTTAAGCAGCTCTTATCTGTGCCGGATCTTCAAAGCTGCCACCGGCACGACCATCAACAAATATATCACGGCCAAGCGCATCACGGTGGCCAAATCCCTGCTCGGTTCCGGCCATTCAGTAACGGAAACCTGCGAACTGTGCGGCTTCAACGACTACAGCAATTTCCTCAAGGCTTTCACCAAGGCCGTCGGCCTTTCTCCAAAGAAATACGCCAGATGCGCGTCCGGCTGATACCCCAGAGGCAGCATTTCTACTGTGCAGCTGCTCTGACCGTATCCAGACACGATGCTTTGGCCGCAGAGGCGCCGGAAAGCTCCGGACGCTTCGGCTGCGGCAGCCCGGAAGGCCTTGTGCACGCGTTCATCCCTGCCCATCTTCCTGCGCCAGCTGCATCCTGTAATAGATCCCTTTTTTCTCCATGAGCGATTCATGATTGCCCCGCTCCGCGATTCTTCCATCCTCAAGAACCAGGATCAGATCCGCATGCCGAATCGTGGACAGGCGGTGCGCGATAACGAACACCGTACGTCCGTACATGAGGCC
>USKC01000255.1 GCA_900555195.1 uncultured Lachnospiraceae bacterium | reverse complement strand
TTGTGGTGCGCACCGATGTGTTCCGCCAAATGCAGGGCTTTGACGAGGGCTATTTCATGTATGTGGAAGACGCCGACATCACCCGCAAAGCGCAAAGCTACGGCAAGGTGTATTTCACGCCCTGCACGCATGTGTACCACGCCTGGCACCGCAGCCCGAACAAAAGCCTGAAGCCGTTTTTTCAGCAGATATCCTCTATGATGCGCTATTGGCGCAAATGGGGCTTCCGTTTGCGCTGAGGGCAGCCCTGGCGCAGGGGCGCTGTTTTTTGTGTAAGTGTGTGGGCGGTACTTAGCCCGTTTTGAGATTTTGAAAGAAAAAGGAGAACAGCAATGAAAGGAATCATCCTTGCCGGCGGCGCCGGAACGAGGCTGTACCCGCTCACCATGGTCACCTCTAAGCAGCTGCTGCCTGTGTATGACAAACCCATGATCTATTATCCCCTTTCCACCCTGATGCTGGCGGATATTCGGGAAATCCTTATCATATCCACGCCCAGGGATCTTCCGGTGTTCCGGGAACTTTTCGGCACAGGGGAACAGTTGGGCCTGTCCCTTTCCTATGCGGTGCAGGTAAGCCCCAGGGGACTGGCGGATGCGTTTATTATTGGAGAGGAATTTATCGGCAAGGACGGCGTGGCGCTGGTGCTTGGGGATAATATATTCTATGGACAGAGTTTCTCCCGGGTGCTGCGCGCAGCGGCAGCCAGGGAAAAGGGAGCCACGATCTTCGGATATTATGTGAGAGACCCGAGGGAATACGGCGTGGTGGAATTTGACGAGAACGGGAAGGCGCTTTCAATTGAAGAAAAACCGGAACATCCCAAGAGCAATTATGCGGTGCCGGGCCTGTATTTTTACGACAATGACGTGGTGGAGATCGCGAAGAATGTAAAGCCCTCCGCAAGAGGGGAGATTGAGATCACCACGGTGAATAATGAATACCTGCGCAGGGGAACGCTGATGGTGGAGACGCTGGGACGTGGATTTGCCTGGCTGGATACGGGAAGCCATGATTCCCTGCTGGACGCTTCCGATTTCGTGGCGGCGGTACAGAAGCGGCAGGGCATGTATATTTCCTGCATTGAGGAAATCGCCTATCGGCGCGGCTTTATCTCCAGGGAACAGCTGCTTCGGCTGGCGGAGCCTTTGATGAAAACGGATTATGGCAAGTATCTGGTGGAGATCGCAAAGGGCTTATAGATGTAGATAGAAAGAATGGAGTCAGAGGATAAATGGGAAAAATAACAGTGGAAACATGTGAAATAGAAGGACTCAAGGTGATCACGCCGGCGGTATTCGGCGACGAGCGCGGTTATTTTATGGAGACCTATCATTATGAGGCGTATAAGGAAGCGGGTATCGATCAGGTCTTCGTGCAGGATAATCAGTCTTCGTCCAGAAAGGGCGTGCTGAGGGGGCTGCATTTTCAGATCAACTATCCCCAGGATAAGCTGGTGAGGGTGCTTCGGGGAGAGGTGTTCGATGTGGCAGTGGATTTGAGAAAGGATTCCTCTACCTTCGGAAAGTGGTATGGGGTGCTTCTGTCCGCTGAGAACAAAAAGCAGTTCTTCATTCCTAAGAATTTTGCCCATGGCTTCCTGGTGCTGTCCGAAGAGGCGGAATTCGCTTATAAATGTACGGATTTCTATCATCCGAACGATGAAGGCGGCCTGGCCTGGAATGATCCGGATATCGGCGTCGCCTGGCCTATCCCGGAGGGGATGGAGCTGATCCTGTCCGAGAAGGATAAGAGGTGGGGCGGACTGAAAGAATATACAGGAAAACAATCATGAAAAATAAGAATCATAAGCAGGTGCCCGCGGGAAGAATGCCGGTGAGCAAACGAGCGGGCATTACTATTTTCACCCTCGTCATGCTTCTCATGGGGGTGATTATTGTGTTGTATCATAACCCCTTGGCTGATCCGACGGATGAACTGATAAAAAAAGTCATTGCGTGCGTGCTGATCGTGGCAGCAATCGTTGTTTTCATACGGTTCTATGATAAGATCACCCTTCTTCCTTTTGAATTATATGACAACAGGCGGCTGATCTGGCGGCTGGCGAAGAACGATTTTAAACGGCGCTATGCCGGTTCCTATATGGGAGCGGTTTGGGCCATGGTACAGCCGGTTGTGACGGTGGTCATGTATTATATCGTCTTCCAGGTGATCATGAAGCAAAAGGCTCAGATGCTGGGAGATGGGGTGGAGGTACCCTATCTTTTGTTCTTGACCGCCGGGCTGGTGCCCTGGTTCTATTTTTCAGAGGCCCTCACCAACGGGATGATGGCCTTGCTGGAATACGAATATCTGGTGAAGAAAGTGGTCTTTAAGATCAGCATCCTTCCCATCATAAAGATTATTGCGGCCACGTTTATCCATGGCTTTTTTGTGCTGGTATTGCTCATCATCGCAGCTTTGTACGGCTTCTATCCGAGTCTTTATACCCTTCAGGTGTTTTACTACAGCTTCTGTATGTTTGCATTGGTTCTGGCGATCAGCTATACCACCTGTTCCGTGGTGGTATATTTTCGGGATTTGCAGCAGATCGTCGCGATTGGGCTGCAGATCGGAATGTGGGCCACACCTGTTCTGTGGAATATCAACAGCATGGGGGAAACAGCACAGATGCTGTTGAAGATCAATCCCCTGGTCTATGTGGTGGAAGGATATCGAAGCGCGATTTATGGGCATCAGTGGTTCTGGGAGGATTTCTATTCTACCATGTACTTCTGGATCATCACCATCGGCTTGTTTGTGATCGGAGCCCTGGTCTATAAGCGCCTGAAGGTGCATTTCGCGGATATCATGTGACAAGGGTGGGCAAGGAATCCGGCCCAGGCTCATGTTGGTTTGGGCTTGCCTGAAATGTCACGAAGCATTAGGAAGGAACGATATGGAAGAAAGACAGCTGGCTATCCATGTGGAGGGCCTGAATAAAGTATATAAACTCTACGATCATAACCGGGATCGGCTGTTCGATTCCCTGGGCCTTTCCAGGAAAAAGAAATTCCGGGAACACTATGCGCTGAAAGATGTGGATCTGGATATCTATCAAGGGGAGTGCGTGGGCATCATTGGAACCAATGGTTCCGGGAAATCCACCATCCTGAAGATCATCACCGGCGTGCTGAACGAAACATCCGGAACGGTGCAGGTCAATGGCCGCATTTCGGCGCTCCTGGAACTGGGTGCGGGCTTTAATATGGAATATAACGGAATTGAAAACGTATATCTGAACGGGACGATGATCGGCTTTTCTGAGGAGGAGATTAAGGAGAAGCTGCAGGACATTCTGGATTTTGCGGATATCGGAGATTATGTATATCAGCCGGTGAAAACCTATTCCAGCGGTATGTTCGTCCGCCTGGCATTCGCTGTGGCAATCAATATCGATCCGGAGATCCTGATTGTGGACGAGGCGCTTTCTGTGGGAGATGTGTTTTTCCAGGCGAAATGCTATCATAAATTCGAGGAATTTAAGAAGCAGGGGAAAACGATCCTGTTTGTCAGTCATGATTTGAGCGCAATCAGCAAATACTGTGACAGAGCGGTGTTATTAAATCAGGGCGTAAAGCTGGGAGAAGGAAGCCCCAAAGAAATGATCGACGTGTATAAGCGCGTTCTGGTGGGGCAGTATGATTTGCCCGAGACGCTGGGAAAGAGCGGCGGGCTGGCGTCGGATGAGGATATCCGGCGGGCGGCTGCGGCCAAGGCCGACGGCGGTTCGGGTCAGACGGAGGGCGAAAAAGGCGCCGCAGAGGGGCAGGAAAAGAAACCCATTCAGGGCCTGAACCCGCAGACGCTCGAATATGGAACGAAAGAGGCAGAAATCGTGGAGGCCTATATGGTGGACGGCGCGGGAATCCGCACGTCATCGATTCTGAAAGGAGAGCCCTTTACCCTGCATATGAGGGTGAAGGTGCACAAGGCGCTCGCGGCGCCGATCTTTGCCCTGTCCATTAAAAATATAAAAGGCGTGGAGATTACCGGGACGAATACGATGGTGGAGCGCGCTTTCCTGGAACCTGTTGAAGCAGGTGAGGAGCTGGAAATTACGTTTACCCAAAAGGTGCAGCTTCAGGGGGGAGATTATCTGCTTTCCCTGGGAGTGACCGGGTATGAGGGCGACAGCTTTACGGTATACCACCGCCTTTATGATGTGCTGAACCTGACCGTGATTTCCGATCATGATACGGTTGGATATTTTGACATGGGATCAGAGGTGCGCGTGAAGCGGATGGGAATGTGAGAGGAGGGCACGCTGCCTCTCTTTGATTTTGTATGCGCGCCTGTGCGCGCAGATGGGAGCGAGCATGGAAAGCAAGATGGAACAGATTGGGAAGGTGACGTTGGATCTGTCCCTTTATCCGGGAGAGGATTTCTATTGTGACGGGCCTGTGGAGGATGAAATCCTTGAACTTGTGCAGAAATTTCCCAAGGAAGCCTATCAGGAGCAGATAGAGGAGAAAAAAAGCTGGCCTGTATTCTACCATCTTTCCCCTCAGAGGGAGAATATCGTTTCCTGGTTGCCAATGGATAAGCATACGAAAGTCCTGGAAGTAGGAAGCGGCATGGGGGCCATTACGGGCGTGCTGGCGAGAAAGGCCGGGAGCGTGACCTGTGTGGAACTGTCCAGAAAACGGAGCCTGATCAATGCCTACCGCAACCAGGACTGCGGGAATGTGACGATCCATGTGGGCAATTTTAAGGACATCGAGCCCACGCTGCCATGTGATTATGATTATGTGCTCCTGGTAGGAGTTTTTGAATATGGGCAGAGTTATATTGATTCCGACACGCCATTTGAAGATTTTATGCGGATCAATCAGAAGCATGTGGGGCCGGGCGGGAACCTGGTCATTGCCATCGAGAACAAAATGGGAATGAAATACTGGGCTGGCTGCATGGAGGATCATCTGTCCACCTTTTTTTCCGGA
>USKC01000254.1 GCA_900555195.1 uncultured Lachnospiraceae bacterium | reverse complement strand
GATCGGACAGCTGCGCTGGAGGGCTCCTATGCCCGCCGCTTCCTGGGAAGGGATCCGAATGGCAGATCAGTATGGCCCGATCGCATGTCAGCCGGTGCCGGGTAGCAATCCGGAGGAATTCTGGACGAAAGAGATCCATCCGACAGGCATGGAATTCAAGATGAGCGAGGACTGCTTGTATCTGAACGTGTATACGACGGCGAGAAGGGGAGACGAAAAGATGCCGGGGCTGCTCTATATTCATGGAGGAGGATTCAAGGGCGGATATCCCTATGAGGTGGAGTTTGACTGGGAGCATATGGCGAAGAAGGGAATTGTGGTAGTTTCGATCGCTTACCGTCTGGGTGTGCTGGGCTTTCTCTCCCATCCCTGGCTTACTGCGGAAGCGCCGGATGAACCGAAGGGAAATTACGGAACGATGGATCAGTTGGCGGCGTTAAAATGGGTGAAGCGCAATATCTCCGCCTTCGGCGGCGATCCGGAACGGATTACGATCGCTGGCCAGTCGGCGGGAGCCATGAGCGTCCAGAACCTGATGACGTCTCCTATGGCGGACGGGCTGATCGGCGGAGCGATTATCGAAAGCAGCGTGACGGTGGCCTTTGCGGAAAAAAAAGACCGGAGACATACGCTGGATAAGGCGGAAGCGATAGGAGCACTTTTCTTTGAAAAGGCCGGAATTAAAAGCCTGAAGGAAGCGAGAGAAATACCCGCCATGGAACTGGTAAGGCTGGAAGACGAGGTGCTAGGGGCAGGAATCCATTTTGAACCGGCGATTGACGGCAGGATCATTCGGGAGTCTAATTTTGACGCGTACAGAAACAACCATCATCAGAGAATCCCTGTCATAGCCGGGTATAACCGGGGAGAAGCCGAATCTTTCTCGAAGGTTTTTTCCGCAGCGGTGGAAACAGTGGAGGATTTCAGAGAATACGCGGCGGGCTTTGGGGACAAAGCGGAGGAATTCATGGCTTTATGCCAGGTAAAGGATGATGAGGACGTCAAAAAGCTGTTTTCCGGAAATGCGATGCTGGATTTGCCGGCAGGCGCAAGGCTGTTCGGTTATCTGCAGGATAGCCAGGAGCGGGAAATCTATCTGTATGAATTTAATGCGGACATTCCGGGTGAGGATCAGGCGGGAAGCTACCACGGAAGCGAGATGTGGTTTGCCTATGACAGCCTTGCAAGGTGCTGGAGGCCGTTTACCGGGAAGCACTATGACCTGGCCCGTCAGGTCAGTTCCTATTGGGCGAACTTTGTGAAGACGGGAAACCCAAACGGAAAGGACACGGCGGGAGAAGAACTTCCCGAATGGAAATCCTTTACTGCAGAAAACGAATTTGTGATGGAGTTTACGGACAGGCCCATGGAATCGGCGGTTAAGGCCGATCCGCTCATGAAGTTCCGGATTGATTATACTTTGGGGAAATAAGTGAAACAGAGCAGAAGAAAGAACAGACGCTGGGGCAGTGGTTCAGACGATCCTGAACCGCTGCCTCAGGTGTTATGCGGATAAAAGAGGATATCAGAAAATGCAACAGCAAAAATCGGTTTCCGCATATTCTTCCTTTCCTGTGTTGCTTACAATAAAAATATGATACATTCATTATGGAACAGATAAAGGGGGCAGAAAATGAGATTCAGGATTGTAAAGGATAAGGAGTTCTACCGGCAGGTTTTATCTATTATGCTCCCCGTGGCCTTGCAGCAGGCGATTAATATGGGCGTGAACATGATGGATACGGTAATGGTGGGAAGTCTTGGGGAGGCCGCGCTTTCCGCGTCCAGCCTGGCAAATCAGTATTATCAGTTTTTCAATATTTTCTGTATGGGAATCATAGGAGGGGCCAGTGTGCTGGCATCTCAGTATTGGGGAGCGGGGGAGAAGGAAAAGGTACGGGAGACGTTTAACCTGGCGCTGAAGCTGACCCTTTGTGTCTGCGTTTTTTTTGCGCTCCTGACCTGGTTTTTCCCTCGTCAGATCATGGCGATTTATACTTCCGAAGAGGCGGTAATCGAACAAGGGGCAAACTATCTGTCTATTACCGCGTTTATTTTCGTAATTCACGGAACAAGCTTTGTGGCGGCGCTCTTAATGCGCGCCGTGGGAAAACCGAGACTCGGGCTGGCGGTTTCGGTCGTCTCTTTTTTTGTCAACATTATTGCGAATTATATTTTTATTTTCGGAAAATTCGGCGCGCCGCGTATGGAGATCGCCGGTGCGGCTTTGGGGACGCTGATTGCCAGGACGTTTGAATTTGCGATTACTTTTATCTATATTTTTGCAATCGATCAGTCGCTGGGACTGCGTCCCCGCCATTTGAAAAAGCTCCCCTCCGCGTCCTTTTTCAAAAATTATTTCCGGCTCGGCGCTCCTGTGCTGGTTTCCGATCCCTCCTGGGGCTGGGAGGAAACCTCGTATCCATTGTTATGGGGCATATGGGCTCCGCCGTGGTGGCGGCGAACGCGATATGCATGGTGATCGACAGGCTGTGCACCGTGGTGATCCAGGGAATTTCCAATGCCTCAGGAATCATCATCGGCAATACGATCGGGTGTGGAAGGAAAGAAAAAGCGATAGAGCAGGGAGAGACATTTTACCTACTGAGCATGGGCTTTGGGCTGATCGCGGCGGCGCTTGTACTCATCGTGGGTCCGCTTACTGTTTCCATTTATGCCTTGACGGAGGAAACGGTCATCCTGACGCATGAGATGATGGACGCTTATGCCTTTATCATTTTTTTCCAGTGCATCCAGTCGGTTATGACCAAGGGGGTTCTGCGCGGCGGAGGGGATACGAAGTTCCTGATGGCGGCGGATATCCTGTTTATGTGGCTTATTTCCATTCCTCTGGGAGCGGCGGGCGGATTGGTTTTGGGATGGCCAGCATGGTTTGTGACAATCTGCCTGCGGATTGATTATGTGATAAAATCCGTCTGGTGTATTGCGCGGCTTGTTTCCGGCAAATGGATTCATGAGGTGGAGGGCCTGAAGGAAACGGGAAAAAGGGAGGCTGAGTTAACCATAGAAAAGATGGGTATCGGAAAAGATGGGGGACGGACAGAAAAATGAATGTGCTGCGGTTAAAAAGAAAGAAATCCATAAAAGGATATCTGCTGTTGGGAGGTATCGCCGGTTCTGCATTGCTATTGCTGCTGTTGCTTGGGTTCGGCTGCTATATCATCCTGCATTACAGGCATCTGTATCTGCGGGATCATGCGGCCATGACATCAGCCTATGCGCAGCGGCTTGCGCAGGATCTTGGCTCAATGGAGACTTATGTGAAGAATCTGTACGGAAGCAATGTCCATTATCAGATGTTGAAGCGATCCCAGATTTCGGAGAACCAATGGGTTCTTGCCACTTATTATTTAAAGAATAATTTTGGAAGCAAAGCGGATAATCTGGATTTTTCCGGCGGGGTGTTTTATTACGATGAGGAATGGAACGCCCTTTACAGCCAGTTCAGCAGTTTTCCATATGCAGGGGATCTTTACCGTTTAAATCAGGCGGTTAAGGAAAAGGTGAGCTCCTGCGTGCAGGAAAGAATGCCCTGCGAAGAGAGGGTTCTCTACGAGGGGGAGAGCTATCTGATCTATATTCTGGGAGACAGAGGAAAATTTCTGGGATATGCGGTCAATCTGTCCAGATATTTTGCGGTTATGGAAGATGTGCAGCTGATTCTTGCCGACGGAAAAGGAGATATTCTGGTAAATCAGGGAGAGGCCTTTCTGGAGGAGCATGCCATAAGGGAGAGGCTGGAGGGTCGTTCTAAGGGAGCCGGACTGACTTATATGATTTCAGAAGAAGCCGTGGAAGGCTCGGATCTGACGCTGATGCTCATTCACAAGGACGGAAGGCTGGCATTCTGGAGACAGCCGGAATTCTGGCTGCTGTGCATTCTGGTTCCGCTTCTGGCATTTGCCCTGCTGTGGGAGGTCTACCGGCTGGTCAAGAGGATCATCTATCAGCCGATCGATCATTTCGTCCACCGTCTGACGGAGATGAAGGGAGGGGAAACGGCAGAAGGGTTCCGGGCGGAGCCGGGAGAGAACCGGCTTGAGGAAATCAGGACAATTAATGAGAAGTTGGACGAGTTGATCTGCGAGATGGGATGGCTGGAGCAGGAAAAGTATAAAAAAGAAAAGGAGGCCAACGCGGCGCTGCTACAATACTATCAGCTGCAGGTAAGACCGCATTTTTTCCTGAACTGTCTGAATATTATGGCCTCTTTGCTGAATGAAAATGATCTGGAGACGGTGAAGACGATGATTTTTTCCGTTTCCAGGCATTTCAGATATGTATTTCAGGATACGGACAGCCTGGTTTCTTTGGGAGAAGAACTGGAGGAGGTGCGCTCTTACTGCAATATATATGTGATAAAAAACGCCGTGCCCATCCTGCTCCAGATGAAGCCGGGAGAAGGGACCGCTTCCTGCCGGATCCCGATTCTGTGCATCCAGACCTTTGTGGAGAATTCTGTGAAATACGCGATGAAAAAGGACAGGGTGCTTTCCATCACCATTATGTCGGATATCATAAGGGATGACGGGGAAGAGTATCTCAGAATTCATATTGCAGATAATGGGGACGGCTATCAGCCGCAGCAACTGGAGAGGCTGAACCGGCCTGTGACGGAATTCCAGTATCATTCCGCACAGGTAGGGATAGACAATATGAAATACCGGATTTATCTGCTGTATGGGAAAGGAGCCAGGCTTTATTTCTTTAACAGCCCCGCCGGAGGAGCTGCTACGGAAATTCTGCTGCCGCAAAGAGTATGAATATTTTGATTGTGGACGATGAGATGACGGTGTTAAAAACGGTGTATTCCCAGCTTCTGGGGATGGGGCTGAAGGCCGGCAGAATCGATACGGCAAACAGCGCCAGGGAAGCAAGAGAGAGAATGGAGCGCTATGAATATCAGATCCTTTTGTGCGATAT
>USKC01000253.1 GCA_900555195.1 uncultured Lachnospiraceae bacterium | reverse complement strand
GACTGCAGACGTTCCCATTTTTTCCCGTCCTTCTTTTCCTGAATAAACAATTCATATAAGAAGCGGAGCGGATACAGTCTTCCGGACCGTATGCAGACCGCAAGAAGCGTCCTTTCCGAAAAGCAGAACGCCCGGGTACATACCGCCAGCCCATACAGATAAACGGGCAGCCTCGGCAAACGCTCTGACTGCCTTTTGGCCGCCGAAGCATCCGCCCGGCCGGCAAGGAGCCAGCCTGCAGGATCCTGCTCCTTCAGGCAGACGCCATCTTCTCTCACATCCTTATTCCAGGCTGACCGGGCATCCGCCAACTCAATCTGTCGGCCATACCACGCACATATCCCCAGGCATAGAAACCCTGCTGCCATAATATAAAGCAAAAGGCTGCCCCCTTTCGGAAAGCCCTTTGCACACTCGCCTTTCACTTTTCCGTCCTCCTTCGCAACCATGCGCAATATAACTGAAAATAGCATTGTACATTCAATTTGTCAATACGTTGGCACTCTTTTTCACAGAGTGTGTTACTGCTCAGCCCTCCGCGTTCCGGCGCCCTTTCTGCCGGCGTGTTCCCCTGCCCTTGGCTCTGCAGCCTCAAGGGCAGATGAACGCCCGGACAAAAAATGACGGCTGCCAATCAGCCGCCATCTTTTCATGCGCCTATTTCTGAGGCGCGTCATCATACAATTTCTCTCTCAATCGCTGTATTTCTTCTTTATGGCCCGCATCATCCAGCGGGGTTTCCAGATAAAAGGGCAAGTCTTTCAGTTCCGGGTGGCGCATCACTGCAAGCAGAGCCTCCAGGCCGATCTGCCCCTCACCGATCACTGCATGCCGATCCTTGCGGGATGCATAAGGCATCGCGCTGTCGTTCAAATGGATCGCCTTCAGCAGCGGAAGGCCCAGCACGCGGTCGAATTCTCTCAGCACGCCGTCCAGATCGCCCACAATATCATATCCCGCTGCAAACACATGGCAGGTATCCAGGCAGATTCCCACACGTTCCGGATGCTTCAGGCCATCCCGGATGCGGCGCAGCTGTTCAAAACGGTATCCAATCTCCGTTCCTTTTCCGCTCATGGTCTCCAGGAGGATCTGAATTCGTTCCTCTCCTGTGATTGCCTGATCCAGCCCTTCAATGATGTTGCGGATTCCTTCCTCTTCTCCGATGCCCACATGGCTTCCAGGATGAAAAACGATCATCTCGATCTCCAGTTCATCCATTCTCCTGATATCTTCCCGGATTACCGTACAGGCGAACTCATATACCTTATCCTGTGCGCTGGCGAGGTTCATCGTATAGGGCGCATGGGCCAGAACGGGCCCAAGATGATGTTCCCGCCTGACCCGCCAAAAGGCTTCCTGCTCCTTCCCGGACGTCTTTTTGTAATTAGAGCCCCTGGGATTTCTGCTGAAAATCTGCATGGTATCCGCTTCCATCCAAACGACCTTTTCAGCCATCTTCTCAAGTCCCTGTGCAATCGACATATGCGTTCCGATTCTGAGCATGCCAGCCTCCTATCCGCCCTTCCGAACGCATTAGTTCTCTTCCGGCGCGTTCAGAATGTTCATGAATTCTTCTCCTGTAATCGTCTCTTTATCATACAGGAATTCTGATAATTGATCCAGCTTTTTCCGATTTTCCTGCAGGATCCGGCGTGCTTTTTCATGCTGCTTCTTCACCAGCTCAACAACCTGGCTGTCGATTTTGGCCTGTGTCTCCATTGAGCAGGCCAGAGAGGTATCGCCTCCCAGGTACTGATTGGTGACCGTCTCCATCGCCACCATATCAAAATCGTCGCTCATGCCGTATCTGGTAATCATGGCCCTGGCAAGTTTGGTCGCCTGCTCTATATCATTTGATGCCCCCGTCGTGATGGAACCAAATACCCCTTCTTCCGCCGCTCTTCCGCCGGTAAATGTGGCGATCTTGTTTTCAATCTCTTCTTTGTTCATGAGATAATGGTTGCCTTCATCCACCTGCATGGTATACCCCAGCGCGCCGGACGTTCTCGGTATGATCGTAATCTTCTGAACCGGAGCGGAATTGGTCTGTTTGGCCGCCACGAGCGCATGGCCGATCTCGTGATATGCGACAATCTTCTTTTCCTGATCCGTAAGAATGGCGTTCTTCTTCTGATAGCCGGCGATCACCACCTCTATGCTTTCTTCCAGATCAGCCTGCTTCACATATTTTCTGCCGTCCCGTACAGCGCGCAGCGCCGCTTCGTTTACGATATTCGCCAGTTCTGCGCCGGATGCACCTGAAGCCATACGGGCGATGACAGAAAAGTCCACTTCTCCGTCCAAACGAATCTTTTTCGCATGCACCTTCAAAATCTCTTCTCTTCCCTTCAGATCCGGCAGTTCCACCGGCACGCGGCGGTCAAAACGTCCGGGACGCAGCAGGGCTGGATCCAGAGATTCGGGACGGTTGGTGGCGGCCAGAATAATCACGCCGTTATTTCCCTCAAATCCGTCCATTTCCGTCAGCAGCTGGTTCAGCGTCTGTTCTCTTTCGTCGTTTCCTCCGATCTGTCCGTCCCTTTTCTTACCAATCGCATCAATCTCGTCGATGAACACGATACAGGGCGCTTTCTCCTTGGCCTGCTTAAACAGGTCACGAACCTTGGACGCACCCATACCGACAAACATCTCTACGAATTCGGAACCGGAGATGGAGAAAAACGGGACGTCCGCTTCTCCGGCAACCGCCTTGGCCAGCATCGTTTTACCTGTTCCGGGAGGGCCCACCAGAAGAATCCCTTTCGGCATGGATGCGCCGATCTCCTCATATTGCTTCGGATTGTGCAGATAGTCCACGATTTCCGTCAGGTTCTCCTTCGCCTCATCCTCACCTGCCACGTCGCTGAAGCGGATTCCTGAGGAAGACTTCACATAGACCTTGGCGTTGCTCTTTCCCATGCCGAACATCATGGAGTCTCCGCCCATTTTCTTCATGGTTCTCTTATACATGAACTGTCCGATGGCCACAAAAATGACCACCGGGAGCACCCAGGACACCAGAATACTGATGAGCGGGGATGCCTGCTCCACAATTTCAGAAGAGAACTTAGCCCCCGAATCATACAGACGCTGCGTTCTTTCCGGATCGTCCATCAGACCGGTTTTATAAATCTGCGTTCCCTCTTTGTTCGTAAAGAGGATTTGGTTGTCTTCGATTTCCACCTGGCCAATGTCCTTCTCCTCCGTCATGGACATGAATGTCCCATAATCCACCTCTATGATGCTGGCCTGCATCAGGCCGGGAACCGCCAGAAAATTGATCAGCATAAGGGCCAGCAGGACGATAATGTAGTAGAACACGAATGGCTTCTTGGGCGTTTTTACTTCATTCATCTTTCTTCTCTCCTTTCTCTTCACAGGTAAGCTGCATGTCCAGCGCTGTCAACGCTGCCAGCAGCGCATAATTCATGGACTGAACTGCAAAATCCGCTGCAAATTCCGCATACAGAATAGCTGCTTCTGCCTCTTTTTCTTCTGGAACATCATCTCTTCCAAAACCGCTTCGCTTTTCATGCAGGATTTTTGCAACCGCTTTGCTGTAGTCCTGCTGGGCGCTGGCAAGGCCCGCCGCTTCCTCCGACCTGCTTCCGGTCACGCGCCGTTCCAGCATCAGCTCCATCTGCTCGCATTCTTCCTCCATCTTGCGAATCTCTCCGCGGATTCTGTCGTGATCCTTTTCCTGGTAAAGCTGGATACGGCTCAGGAGCTTTCCATACTGCTGTTCCAGCTCGTTCAGCTTAATCGTCAGAATTCCCTGTTCCACTTTCCATCTCTCCTTATCCATTCGATCTGTCCAACTTCCTACAACTATATTATTTTTATCAAAAAAAGAGGAAAGGCGCCACTGGCAATTCCTTCCCTCTGTCTTTACAAACAGCTGAAAATGTCAAATATCTGTACTTCAGTGGTTCAATTCATTCCCTAGCCCGCTCTCTCGCATCATCGTCCCGTCCAGCAGACGGATAAGCTGTCCGGCCAGCTGCTCCACATTCACCCTTGTCTTTTGGCAGGCTTCCAGCAGCGTGCCGACAATGGCAGATGCGTAAAAGTTCAGGGCCACCTCCATATCTATCCTGCTCACATTCTGGAACAGTTCCTTTCTGTCAATGATCTCCTGAAGGTAAACGCGGGTCGTTTTGACAAGCAGCCGTTCTGTCTGCTCTCTCTGGCTGGACGCCAAAAGCTTCCTGATCAACTCCCTCGCCTCCACCGCAGTCTCCACGAACAGCCTCATCGCCTGCAGGCGATCCGGGCTTGACAGGCTCTGTTCCACCAGGCTCTCCATTGTCTGTTGAAGACACCACTCAATCATCAGGTCCTGAAAATGATAATAGAACGTCTGCCGGGTGATATGACACGCCGTCACAATATCCTTCACCGTTATCTTATCCACCGGCCTGCTTTTCGCCAGCTTCATAAATTCTTCTGCTATCTGTCCTTTTCTGTCTGCCGGCATCTATCTTCCTCCGTAATCTTTCCTTCGGCCTTATCAACCGGCCGAACACTTCATTCATAATGTTTTCGCAGTACAAAACCGCACGACTTCTTCGATCGCCCTCTCTCTTCCGGTGCCTTCCAGCCCATGATCCAGCCCATCGTCAATCAGGAGCCTGCAATTCTCAAGAACTTCTTTATACCGCTTTGATGCAGACGCATCCACCACTTCATCCGCTCTCCCGTGAATATCCAAAACAGGTCCGCGAAACCGTCCCGTCACCTCATATATGGGAAGCAATTTCGCAATCCGGAAATAATGTCCTCCTACCACATGGGCTCCTCCGTTCAGGGCCACTGTCTGCGGAATATGTTCCGTATCATATTCCGTTCCCATGCACACCCCTTTTCTCGCATCGTCCTTTAATGTGGCTGCAGGCGCAAGCAACACCAGGCGCCGAATCACATCCGGATAGAGCCCGGCCAGCATT
>USKC01000252.1 GCA_900555195.1 uncultured Lachnospiraceae bacterium | reverse complement strand
ATAACCGTTGATTCAGAGGATACGGAGGAATCCGCCAAGGATCTTATGAGGGGATATGCCGACAGGAACAGCGGCACGGTAGCGGAGTCGCTGGCGGGGGACGATTGGTACAGCATAACCATATCGAATGGCAGCGAGAATTACCATCGATGCGGTATAGTCAGGGCAGGAAAGCACATTTACTATGAAATGCGCTATCCTACCGCATCTGAGAAAGAGGGAGAATATAGGGAAGATATTCAATATATGGATGATCATTTTAAAGAAGGATGACCGCCGCAGCCGCAGCAGCGCCGATAAGTGCGCATACGGCAAGAAATATATATTTTTTATATGATCTTTTGTTTTCGGGTCTGTAGTGCTCGGTCGAAAGCTTCATATTATCAAGATACGCGTTTACGATCCGCTCTGCCTCTATAACGGCTCTCGATTCGAGTTTTGGATCGTAATCGCGCATCACTATTATTGCCTGGTGCACGTAAGGGGATGCCAGGTTATCAAGTATCACAACTTTTTTCATCATATCTTTCATTTTGATCATTACCTTTCCGTACGGCAGAAATGCCGTTTTTTATTTTGCATATGAATTCCTGTATGTGTTAGCAATAGATATTATTTCCGTTTTAAACAGGGTTTAAACACGGGATATGTTAAACATGTTATAAAAACAATGAAATATTCAAGAAACAATTCGTAATATTTTTGTAATAAAAGTCTTGACAATGTAACAAAAGTGTAGTATAATGTAACAAGCTGAAAGGAGAATGTTACATGGAATTTGATGAGCTTTATAAGCAGAAGCGCTTGGCTGAGATCAACCGCAGACGTGAACAGAAGCGCAGGCGCAGATTCAGAAGAAAGATATGCACGGCAATCACATTGGCAGCACTGTGCAGCGCGACTATGGGTACTTATTATACCGTTTCGGCAAAAGAAGTGACAATAACAGAGATAAACGAATTTGAGGGAATAAACACAACAATGACGGTCACTACCCATGCCGGCGATGTGGCGGATGCATTGAAGGAAGCGTTAGATTAGGAACAGGAGGGTGCCGGCATGGATAAGCGAACGGGGATTGCCATTCTTGGGACGGGAAATTTGGCAGAAATTTTGACACGGGAACTTTGTGGGGAGAAATATGAGGCTTATCGGTTGCTGGGCATTTGGGGAAGGGATCGTGAGAAGGCGAAACGGCTGGCAGATAAAAGGCCGATCCTGGCAACGGACAGCCTAGAAGAATTGCTGGCGCTGCATCCTGCTTATGTGCTGGAGGCAACGACAGTGGAAGGGCTGAAATGGGCGGCGCTTCCTATCCTGCATTCCGGGGTTTCTTTGATTGCGCTTTCTGCAGGTGCGTTGGCGGATTCTAATTTCCGGCGACAGGTGAAAAATTGCTGCCGCAAGGGCAGTGCCCCCGGCTTGGTTGGCCCGAAGCTGTATGTGGCGAGCGGGGCAATCGGCGGCTTTGATTTTATGCAGACGGCTGCTATGATGGGAGACCTGAGTGTCCATATCCGTAATGTGAAGCCGCCGCAAGCCTACCATAATGCGCCTTTCCTGAAGGGAAGGAATTTGCCGGAGGAAGAAGCACAGGTGATTTTCAGCGGAAATGCAGCCCAGGCTATCGCATGTTTCCCTCAGAATGTGAATGTGGCCGTGGCGGCAGCTGAAGCCACAGTGGGTTCAGAAAAAGCCTGGGTAACGGTCGAATCAGATCCAGCCCTATCCAGCAATGCCCATATCATTGAACTGGAGGGACGGTTTGGACGGGCCAGCTTTACTATGGAAAGCAGGCCATCTGAAAAGAATCCGGGCTCCAGCATTATGGCGGCATACAGCGTGTTGAATCTGCTGCAGCGGTTAACGGAGGAGATTGTGTTTTGGTGAGGGATCAAATGTTGGCAGCTGTGGGGGAAAGAATCAGGGGAAGGAAGCAAAAGGAAGGTAAATCGAACTATGAAAATCATCATTCAGAACGGAAAGATTATTGACGGCAGCGGCACTCCGGCGTTTGCAGGGGAAGTGGTTATTGAAGGGGAACGGATTGTCAAGCTGCTGCATGGGAAAAAGGCGGACACCTCTGGCGCAGAGTTGGTGATTGACGCCCATGGCAAGTGGGTGATCCCTGGATTGATCGATATGCATTCCCATGCGGATGTGACCATGCCTGCATATCCGACCATGGAAAATTATTTGGTACAGGGAATCACAACATTGAACGTGGGCCATTGCAGCATGGGCCTGGCGCCGATCGATACCTGGTACGCTTCTCAGTGCATTGAGGAACCCGCGTTGAGGCTGCTGGGCAAGGCATCCGAAAACGGGTATGATCCGGGGACGCCTATCGTGGTGCGCACGGAGGAAATGAGGCGGGTGGCGAGACAGGCTCTTGGCTTTGAACTGGATTGGACGACTTACGGAGAGTTTTTGGAGCATATGCGGCAGGTGGGCGTAGGATGCAACTTCCTGGGGCAGGTGTCCTATGGGATGCTCCGTCAGCAGGCGATGGACGGGGACTGCGCGCGCAGCGCCTCTGCCGAAGAAATCGAACAGATGAAACGTCTGCTGAAACGGGAAATGGAAGGAGGGGCGCGCGGGATGGATTGCGGCTTTGACTATATGCCGGATATGTATGCAACACCTGAAGAGGTGGCGCAGGTGGCTCAGGTCCTGCGGGAATATGACGGCGTTCTGGAGGCCCATACCCAACATAGCCCGGAGAGATATGGAAAAACCTGGCCGCAGCATACTGCGCAGGATGGGATCCGGGAATTGCTTGAAATCGGGAAAAAGGCCGGTGTACACGTCCATATCAGCCACCTGCCCAATAATTATCTGGGCGCTTCCCAGATTGATCCCCAAAAGAGCAGGGAATCATCAAGACAGATCCTGGCTATGATTGAGGAATATAAGAAGGCGGGAATCCGTGTGACCTGGGATGTGATTCCTCCGGATTGCATGAGTCTGCTGTATTACCCACAGCTGGCGTCTTTTTTTGCCCCGTTGGTGATTCGGGAAGGGGGAATTACGCCCTTTGTGGAACGGTTGCGAAAGGACGTTTCTTATGAAAGCTGGATCCTGGAATGCGTGGAGAAAAAAGAATTGGATCAGGTGGCAAATATTTTCCCTCCTTTTCGCAGGTTCCTTTCCGATCCGGAGGGAAAACGAACCGGAGAGATCGAGATCATACGATCTTCATGGAAGGAAGCGGAAGGCAAAAGGCTTTCACAGCTTTCAGAAGAATGGAAAATGGGAAGGACACAGGTGATTCTGACCATCCTCAAGCAGGATCCGCAGGCGTTCTATCACAGCAGCCATGTGCCTTCCACTACAGGAGGAGAGGAGGTATATCTTGAAAACGCGGATGCCAGCGTGGGCTTTGACAGCACGGCGGCGGATTTTCATTATAATATAGCGGATTACGATTATCCTTTGGATACTTGCCCGCCCAACAATTTTAACTGCATGATTAAATATCTGACACAGACAAGCCTGCCTATAGAACAGGCAATCTATAAAGCAAGTGGACGCAGCGCCGATATCTTAGGACTTAAAGATAGGGGACGATTGACGGAAGGCAATTATGCGGATTTGGTGATTCTGGATCCAAAACGCCTTTCGCTCAGAATTGACTGGGCCGAACCGAGGACTGCACCGCAAGGGGTAGATTATGTGTTGGTAAACGGCGGATTTGCTGTGATAAAGGGGGAACCCACCCACATGAAATACGGAAAAGTGTTAAGATAAGCATAAAGTGAAAAAGAAGCGGTGTTTGTCCGTATGATCGTAGGAGAAAAGAATGGAAAAAATGGATCAGAAACAAGAGGAAGCCTATCAGAGATATTTTGAAGCCTATATGGAGGCTCATGAGAAAGAAATGTTGGAGGACGCCAAGGCACTGATTGCCATTGACAGTGAAAGAATGGAAGCAGAAGAGGGTATGCCTTTTGGAAAAGGTGCGGCTAAAGTTTTTAAAGAGGCTGAGAAAATACTCCTCCGCCATGGGTTTCGAACCAAAAACTACGATAATTATGTGCTGACAGCAGGATTGAACGAAAGGGAATTGAGGCTGGATGTGCTGGCCCATCTGGATGTGGTGCCTGCGGGAGAAGAATTTACAGTGACACAGCCTTTTTGCCCGGTGGTGAAAGATGGGAAACTCTATGGGAGGGGAAGCGCGGATGATAAAGGCCCTGCCGTTGCCGTGATCTACGCGCTGCGGGCAGTGAAAGAACTCAAGCTTCCCCTTTCAGGAAACTGTAGATTCATTTTGGGAGCTGATGAAGAATGTGAAAGCCGCGATATCCAATATTTTTTTGAGAGAGAGCGGCACGCCCCCATGACATTCTCCCCGGATGCGAATTTCCCTCTTGTCAATTTAGAAAAAGGAGGGCTGCATCTGTCCTTTGAGGCAGAACTTGAAGAAGTGAAGGAAGGCATTCGGCTGCTTTCTGTCCAGGCAGGTACGAAGATTAACGTAGTTCCGGGCAAAGCGCAAGCAGTTCTTTGCGGTATCGACATACAGAAGCTGGATGAGTTGTGTGAAGAAGTACATCAAATCACAGATGTCATATTTCTGATAGGACAGGAGCCGGACGGCATACATATATGCGCGGAAGGCAAATCTGCCCATGCCGCGGGCCCGCAGGCGGGAAAGAATGCTCTGACGGCATTACTGCTTCTGCTTTCCCGTGTACCATTTACCCATGGAGCGTTGCACGAACGGCTGCAGAACCTGTCCGCCCTGTTCCCGCACGGAGACTATCTTGGACAAGCCCTCGGCGTCGCAAAAGAAGATGCACTTTCTGGCAGCCTGACACTGAGCCTTAATTTACTTTCGTTTGATGGGAAAAAATTGTCAGGTGCTTTTGACTGCCGGTCGCCTTTGTGTGCGAATGAGGAGAATACAGGAGAGGTAATACGGCGCAGGCTTCAGGAAGCGGGATT
>USKC01000251.1 GCA_900555195.1 uncultured Lachnospiraceae bacterium | reverse complement strand
CGGCTTTCTTCGCTTTATAAAGAGCAAGATCGGCAGATTGATACATCCCATCGAATTGTTGGCCGGCATCGGCCAGATAGATACCCACACTGGCAGTAATGTTCACAACCGGGTAAGTACCAAGAACCAGCTGCAGGGTCTTGCAGATTTCGGTTCCTTTGCGGCGTGCCAGATCTTCGGTGATCCTGCCCCATAAAAAGACGGCAAACTCATCCCCTCCCAGCCTACCTATGATATCGGTGGAACGGAAGAGGCTGGAGAGAATCTGAGCCGACTGGTGGATAGCCTGATCTCCTGCCTGATGGCCCAGTGTGTCGTTTACTTGTTTGAAATCATCCAAGTCTATAATAAACAGGGCGCAGGTATCTTCTGGGGCCATTTTTTCAAGCTGCTCTTTGATGCACTGCTCCAGGGTATCACGGTTTAAAAGACCAGATAGCGCGTCTATAGAGGCGCGCTGCTGTAGCTCTTCAAATTGGTGCTGCAGTTTAAGATTATCTGACTTTGCCCAAATTGCTTCTTCCATAGCGAAACTTCCTTGGAATCTTGATGATTTTGAGATGCGCAGCCATCCAGGCCCTAGAGGGGACAGAACGTGGCGCTATCCCGACAAAATTCGACTTATATAATCATTATATCATATTCACTAAAATGATTATATAAAAATAAAAGGAAATTTCCTGATTTTTGTTCAGAGCCCGCTTGTATATAAACAAAAATACCATTTTCCGTTTGACGGAAAATGGTATCAACAGCGTGCGCGAGAAGATTCGAACTCCCGACCTTCTGATCCGTAGTCAGACGCTCTATCCAGCTGAGCTACGCGCACATTTATGAAGTTGTACCTGACAACAAACTATATTCTATCTGAAAGGAAGAAAAATGTCAATAGTAATTTTCATCCTTTTTCCACGAGAAAATGTAAAAAGGCCGAAAAAGGGATTGACATTCTAGGATGTTCGGTCTACAATACACCACGTCTGTGGCTGAACGATTGAAGTTTCCATAATATATATGAAGCCAAACGGAAGGCCACAATTTCATAGGAGTCATCGGAGGACTGATCATCGCAATGATTTAGCCGGAGAATGTTTCGGCTAAGGTCGAGGAAGGTGTCGGGTGCGCCCGGGTTAATGCATGGCATCGCAGGATTGCCGTGCAGACCTGGGCGCTTTTTGTATTTATCCGTAGGGGGAAGAGGCGTTTGCCAGGAGGATGGCTCCGGCACAAGATATTTGTGCCTGAAAGGAAGATTCGATTCAGCAAAGGAGGGTTATCATGCCAAAGATCATCACTATCAGCCGTGAATTCGGCAGCGGAGGAAGAGAACTTGGAAAGCGTATGTCTGATTATCTTGGATTTGCATACTTTGATAAGGAAATCCTGTCTGCTGTCGCGGAGCAAACAAAAACAGACGAGCAATATGCGCAGAAGCTCCTGGAGGGACGTATGCTCCCGCATGTACCGCTTCATTTCGGACGCAGCCTTTCCTACTATTCTCCGCTTACCCAGAAGGCAGTCAGTCTGATGGTGGCTGAGCAGAAGGTCATCAAGGCGCTTGCCTCCCGCGGAGACTGTATTATTGTAGGGCGGGGAGCCAATGTAATTCTGGAGAACCGGCAGCCATTTACCATCTTTGTCTATGCGGATATGGCGAGCAAGGTTGCCAGGTGCAGGAAGAGGGCAATGGAGGATGAGAAGCTGTCTGATAAGGAACTGGAAAAGAAGATCCGGCAGGTGGATCTGGCCAGGGCAAGCGGACAAAACGCATCCTCTGATTTTAAATGGGGACAGAAAGAGTATTACCATCTGTGTGTGAATACCAGCGCGGTTTCCATTAAGGAAATCACTCCTATCATAGGAGAATATGCGAAAAAGTGGCTGGGAGAGAACGGAAAGAAAGGAGATCAGTCATGAATTCTGCGACTTTATTTGCTAAGACACCGCCGTTAAAGCTGTTTTTCATCGCGTCCGTTCCGGGTGCGATCAGTATGCTGGCTTCGGCATTGTATCAGACGATTGACGGCGTATTCGTTGGAAGGTTCCTTGGTTCGACAGCCTTTGCGGCTGTAAATCTGGCCATGCCGTTCGTTATCATCAATAACGCCCTGGCGGATCTGATCGGCGTGGGTTCGTCCGTTCCCATATCCATCAGCCTGGGGAAAAAGCAGGAAAAAGAAGCGAGCAACATATTTACCTGCGCCTGCATTATGATTGTTCTGACGGGAGCAGTGGTGGGCGGCCTTATGTTCGCAGCGGCCCCGCTTCTGATCCGCCTGATGGGAGCGGAAGGAGAATTCGCGCAGTTGGCGGTGCAGTATCTGAGAGTCTACGCGATCTGTTCGCCGGTGACGACGATCGTCTTTGCTACGGATAACTACCTTCGTATCTGCGGAATGATTAAGAGCAGCATGTTCCTGAATATCCTGATGAGCGCCATGAGCGCCATCCTGGAGTTCATATTCCTGGGCGTGCTCGGCTGGGGAGTCTGGGCAGCAGCGTTTGCTACCTGTTTCAGCATGTTCATCTGTGCGCTCATTGCCCTGGTTCCTTTCTTCAGAAGAAAGACCGTGCTGCGTTTCTGCAGGCCCCGATTCAGCATAGCGATGCTGCGTCAGATTGTCGCCTGCGGAAGCCCGAACTTCTTAAACAACATTGCAGGAAGGATCACCACTATTCTGCTCAATGCGATCCTGGTGCGCCTGGGCGGCGAGACGGCGGTATCCGTTTACGGCATTCTGATGTATGCGGACGGTATCGTTCAGCCGCTGATGTACGGAACCTGCGATTCCCTGCAGCCTGCAGTTGGATATAACTGGGGAGCGGGCAAGATATCCAGGGTGCGCGCGATTGAGAAGTGCTGCTTTACTGCGAGCGCGCTCATTTCCCTGCTGTCCATACTCGTGGTTGCCGTGTTCCCGGAACAGATCACGCACCTGTTCATGGCGGATGCGGAGGCGGATCTTTTGAATCTGTCGGTTGGAGCGCTTCGGATATTCAGCCTGACCTATATAACGAGATGGATTTCCTTCGCGACGCAGAGCTATATGCTGGCCATTGAGAAGCCCTTGCCTGCATCTGTGATCTCCGTTTCGACGGCACTGATCTTCCCTGTAATTCTGATTATTGTGCTGTGGCCTCTGGGGCTTACTGGTATCTGGATTAACTTTGCGGGAACCGCATTCCTGGCGGCCATCCTGTCTCTGGGAATCCTTCTGAAGATGCGCCATGAACTGATGAAACCGGACGTGCAGGAAGAAGCAGCATAATGGACGCTGCATTTGACGCACTGCTTTGAACCAATTTTCGGCAGCCTGCTGAGGAACATTGGTTCAAAGCAGTGTTATGTTCAGGAAATGCGTTTTAATTCCCTGCGCAGCACGAAGGTCATGGTGATGAAACAGGCGGCGCCTCCCAGGAAATTGGAGATGGGCTCCGCGAGGAAAACCCCGTTTACGGAGGGGGTTACAAATCTGGGGAGCAGCAGGGTCAAAGGCGTGACGATGATGACCTTACGCAGAATGGAGAAGAAGATGGCGAATTTCGCTTTTCCCAAGGCCTGGAAAACAGTTTGTCCTGCGAATTGGAGGGACATCATGAAAAAACCGAAATAGTAAATCCGCATGGAAGGAATGGCGGCTTCCACCAGATCCGGCTGTGTATTGAATATATGGATGAAAAAGACCGGAAACAGATGCAGAAGGCCCCAGATTACGATGGCATAACCGATACAGCTTACGGACATGAAACGGACGGCGGTGCGGATGCGGTCGCCCTTGCCTGCCCCGTAATTATAGCTGATGACGGGCTGAGAACCGTTGGTGATGCCGGATACGGGCATGGAGACGATCTCACGGATCGAATTGATGACCGTCATAACCCCTACATACAGATCCCCGCCGTAGGAGGAGAGCGTGGAATTGCATACTACCTGCACGATGCTGTTGGTGATGGACATCATGAAGCCGGATAGGCCGAGGGCAGTAATGCTGCTGATCGTTTTCAGGTGGGGCTTCATGGAAATGGGACGGATGCGCAGGATGGTTTTCCTGCCTGTCAGGAAACGGAGTGTCCAGGCCGCGGAGGCTGCCTGGGAGATGACCGTGGCAATGGCCGCCCCTTGGATGCCCATATCAAGTACAAAGATGAAGATGGGATCCAAAATGATATTCAGGACAGCGCCGATCAGCGTGGTGATCATGCCCACACGGGCGAACCCCTGTGCATTGATATAGCTGTTGAGGCCGAGGCTTATCATGACGAATACGGTACCGAGCATATAGATGCTTAAGTAGCTGTCCGCGTAGGGATAAGTGGCATCGCTGGCGCCGAAGGCATAGAGCAGGGGTTTTTTGAAAAGAAGGCCGATGAGCGTGAGGAGAATGCCGGTCCCAAGGAGCATGGTAAATGCATTGCCCAGGATCTTTTCCGCACCCTTCAGATCTCCCTTTCCACGGGCGATGGAGCATAGCGGCGCCCCGCCCATGCCGAATAGGTTGGCAAAGGCGATGACAGCGGATATGATGGGCATGCAGAGGCCCAGGCCAGTCAAGGAAAGGGTGGCATTCTGCGGCATTCGGCCGATATACATCCGATCCACCACATTGTAGAGAATATTGATGAGCTGTGCCAAGGTCATCGGAAGCGCCAAAGAGAGGATGTTCCCGATCACACTTCCTTTGGAAAAATCGTTTTTGCTGTTATCTGCCGCCATCTGTACGCCCCTTTTCTTCTGCAGATCTGACTGTTTTTCATGCAACACAAATAGTTGTCAGAGCAATTATAAGCGCTTTTTTCTCCTTTGTAAAGCGAGGGTTTGGTTTCCGCATCCTTCGGTGTATGGTACTGTCCATTTCTGTATCCTTCCGGTGTATGGCAGGCCCAATCCGGGGCGCTTCGTCCCCCTCCCTCCCTCGCCCATGCGGCCAAGGCCTGAAGGCGGGCACGGCGCCCGGCCATCTTTCTTTCCCCGTAAGCC
>USKC01000250.1 GCA_900555195.1 uncultured Lachnospiraceae bacterium | reverse complement strand
GCCCTCGATTGTCTGCAGGGTCGCCTTCTCCAATTTGTCCGCAAACGCTGCAAGCGCTTCGTTTCCGTCCAGTTCTCCGCGTTTTCTCAGCGCGCCCGTCCATGCAAAAATCGTCGCAACCGGATTGGTGGAGGTCTCTTCTCCCTTCAGGTACTTATAATAGTGCCTCTGAACGGTTCCATGGGCCGCTTCATATTCATAGAGCCCATCCGGGGAAACCAGAACGGAGGTCATCATTGCCAGCGAACCGAACGCGGAAGAAACCATATCGCTCATCACATCACCGTCATAATTCTTACATGCCCAGATAAAGCCGCCCTTCGCTTTCATCACGCGCGCCACAATATCGTCGATCAGGCTGTAGAAATATTCCAGGCCAAGGCTGTCGAATTTTTCCTTGTACTCCTTCTCGTAAATCTCCTGGAAAATATCCTTAAAGGTATGATCGTACTTTTTGGAGATCGTATCCTTGCTTCCAAACCACAGATCCTGTCTGGTGCTCACCGCATATTCAAAGCAGGCTCTGGCGAAGCTTGAAATGGACGCCTCTGTGTTATGCATTCCCTGCAGGATGCCGGGCCCCTTGAAGTCAAAGATGGTCTCCCGGCTCTCGGTTCCGTTCTCGTCCGTAAATACCAGTTCCGCCTTGCCGGAACCTGCCACCTTCATCTCCACATTTTTATAGACGTCTCCATATGCATGACGGGCGATGGTAATCGGCTTCTCCCAGTTTCTCACGCAGGGCTCGATTCCCTTCACCACAATCGGGGTACGGAAAACGGTTCCATCCAGAAGCGCACGGATCGTTCCATTGGGACTCTTCCACATCTCCTTCAGCTTATATTCGTCCATTCGCGCCGCATTCGGCGTAATGGTGGCACATTTTACCGCCACACCATACTTTTTGGTGGCTTCAGCGGAATCCACTGTTACCTGATCATTGGTCTCATTGCGATGCTCCAGTCCCAGGTCATAATACTCTGTCTTCAGGTCAACAAAGGGGCAGATCAGTTCGTCCTTGATCATCTTCCACAGGATCCTGGTCATCTCATCCCCGTCCATCTCGACCAGGGGAGTGGTCATCTTGATTTTTTCCATCCTCTTTCTCCTTTTCATCCATCAGGCGTTTCATAACCGCTCAGATCTGTCTGAATGGTTACGGCGTTTCTTCATAAGCCTCATACAAACCGCGCTTTACCATATTGGCATACGCGTTGCGGATATGGGCATTCGCTAATTTTTCGGCCAGGTCGGCATCTTTTTCCTTAATGGCCTCCATAATCTTCCGGTGCTCTTCATTGCTGGCCACACCTCTCGCATCATCGGAAAGCGTCTTTCTTCTCACCCGGAGCACATATTCATGGAATTCTTTGAGCACATGTTCCAGCATCTTGCTGCCGGAAGCTTCATAAAGGATCTCGTGAAAGCGGTTGTCCAGTTCCGTCAGCTGCTGCGCATGCCCTTTTCCGGCATGGAAATCGGAAAGGTAGACATTTTCTTCCATTTCTTCCAGCTGCTCAAAACTGATATTTTTCGTAGCCCATTTCGCACAGAGGCCTTCCAGAAGGGAGCGGATCGCATAAATGTCCTGCACATCCTTTACCGTGATGCCGGTGACATACGCTCCTTTGTTCGGTATGATCTGTATCAGCCCTTCCAGTTCCAACTGCCGGAATGCTTCTCTCACAGGGGTTCTGCTGACTCCCATTTCCTCAGCAATGGCAGCTTCCTTCAGCTCTTCCAGTTCCTTGTATTTTCCGTTCAGAATATCTTCACGCAGGCGGTGGAACACTCTTCCCCTCAGGGAATATCTGTCCGCCGCATCCGCATCGGAACGGTTCATTCCGTCCCTTTTTTCTTTTTCGCTCATCTCTCCGCTTTCCTTATCACCGCGCGTCTTCCGCCAATTTACCCATCCGTTCCATTCCAAGCTCGTCGCATATCCTGCCAATCACCGCCGTAAGTTCTTCATCCGTAAGTACGGTTACACGGCCATTGGCGTATTCTTCATCCACCCATTTCTTGACCTCGCCAACAAGCCTGGAATTCTTGTCCACCGCATCTTCACCCTTCAGATGATAATAAGTATTCATCCAATGGGCGATTCCGGCCAGCCCGGAAGTATTGGAAACCGCACAGATCACCGGTCTGTTCAAAAACTTCTCCGTATCAAATATATTATAAATTTCCTCATTTTTCAAGAGACCGTCCGCGTGAATCCCCGCCCTTGTCACGTTAAAGTTCTTCCCCACAAACGGCGTTCTCTCCGGGATATGATAGCCGATCTCCTTCTCGTAGTACTCCGCCAGTTCTGTGATTACGGTGGTGTCCATCCCGTTCAGGTCTCCCTTCAGCTGCGCATACTCGAACACCATGGCTTCCAGCGGCGTATTCCCCGTGCGCTCTCCGATCCCGAACAGGGATGCATTCACGCCGGAACAGCCATACAGCCATGCCGTTGTGGAATTCGTAACTGCCTTATAGAAATCGTTGTGGCCATGCCACTCCAACAGGGCATGCGGCACTCCGGCATGCGTATGGAGGGCATAGATAATGCCGGGCACGCTCCTGGGAATCACGGCGCCGGGATAATTCACACCATATCCCATGGTATCACAGGCACGGATTTTGATCGGTATCTGGTATTCCTCCATGAGTTTCATCAATTCCATACAGAATGGCACCACATAACCGTAGATATCCGCACGCGTGATGTCCTCCAGATGGCATCTGGGGCTGATCCCCTCTTCCAGGCAATCCCTTATCACGCTCAGATAATGCTCCATGGCCTGCCTTCTGGTCATCTTCAATTTCATGAAAATATGATAATCGGAACAGCTCACCAGAATGCCTGTTTCTTTCATGCCGATTTCCTTTACCAGCTTGAAGTCCTCCTTGCTGGCCCGGATCCAGCTGGTCACTTCCGGGAACTGATATCCCTTTTCCATACATTTATACACCGCGTCTTGGTCCTTCTTGCTGTACAGGAAGAACTCGCATGCCCGAATCATGCCTGCCGGACCGCCAAGCCTGTGCAGATAGTCATAGATAGTGACAATCTGCTCCGTGGTATACGGCGCGCGGGACTGCTGGCCATCCCGGAAAGTGGTGTCCGTGATCCAGATCTCCTTGGGCATATTATGGGGCACAATCCTGTCGTTGAACGGAATCTTGGGGATTTCCGAATAAGGAAACATATTTCTGAATACATTCGGCTTCTTCACATCATCCAGAATGTACATATGCTCTTCTATTTCCAGAAGATTGTTCTTCTCATTCATGTGGACAGGGCGGTTGGTAAATGTATCATTCGCATTCATGACGGCTCTCCTTTGTTGTATTCAATTATTTCTTTATTTTTGCATAATTGTATACAATTATACTGCTTCTGTCAAGATATATTCGCCGCATTTTCTTTTGCTGCAGATGTTTATCTCACAGCCCGGCGCGTCACACCAAGCATTCGGGCCACATTCAGCATGCCCCATCCCTGTTTGCTCCATGGTTCATCCAGATCCGTCGCTGTCCGCAGGATTCGCCGTTTCACCTGCTCGTTTGTATACCAGGGATATTTCTGAAAACAAAGCGCGGCCGCTCCGGCCACCAGGGGTGTGGACATGGAAGTGCCGTTTTTTACCGTATATGGATCCTTGTATCCTCGGGGTGTATTCCGAAACCAGGCGTTACAGGAGGTGATATCCGTCCCGGGAGCCACAATATCCGGTTTCTTAAGCGAGGTTCCGGCAGGCCCTCTTCCGGAATACAGTTCACAGGAGTGTTCCTTTCCCCTCCAATCCAGGCCATCATGGCAGCCCACCGTCACGACCTTACTGCTTTCCCCTAAATGGGAAAGGCTTCTGGACGCGGGCCCCCTGTTTCCTGCCGCCACCACCACAAAAATGCCGTCATCCCACGCCCGATCCAAACAGGAAATCAGACGCTGCATCAGCGCCACATTTTCCACCTCTCCCATGCTGATCGATATATTCAGGATTTTCACCTGATAAAGCGCCCTATTTTTTAATATCCATTCCATTCCTTCTATCATTCCAAGGATCGTTCCGTCCCCTTTTTCATCCAGAACTTTTCCCGCCAGGATCCGGCAGCCTGAAGCCACTCCAGAGAATCTTCCCTTGGAGCAAGAGCCGCTGCCGCACAGGCATCCTGTCACATGGGTCCCATGCCCGCAATCATCATAGGGAAGCCGGCTTGTTCCAACAAAATCTTTAAAACCGATTACCCGATCCGCAAAGTCCGGGTGCATCGCGATCCCTGTATCCAGTACAGCCGCGGTGATCCCGGAACCATCGTAGGGCCAGATTTCTCCATTCTGCGCATGTATCAGCCTTTTCACTCGATCCATGCCGCTTCACCTTTTCCCTTTTTTCATATAATTATGTGCCTTCCTCTGTGCCGGTGCCTGATCGTTCAGGCATAAAAAACAGGACTTTCTTTTACGGAAACTTTTTCACCCACCCTGGAAACACTGACATGCCCTACGGCATAGTATAAAGCATAAAAATCATTTGGAGGCAAACAACATGAGTGATTTAACGGCAAGCGGCTGCGGATGCAACTCCGGCTGCGGAAACAGCAACAGCAGCTGCGGATGCGCGGCTACGATGAATAATGGATGCGGAAGCTGGATTTGGGTCCTGATTCTTCTGTGCTGCTGCTGCGGCAATGGAAATGGTTTCGGGTTCGGCGGGAACGGATGCGGATGCGACTCCGGGTGCGGCAACAATAACGGATGCGGAAGCTGGATCTGGATTCTGATCCTTCTGTGCTGCTGCGGCGGAAACAACTTCTGCTGACCGCATACAGCTTCCAGAGCGCCTATTAAGGCGTTTCGCTGCGGCGGGCATTAACCGCCGCGGCGTTTTTGTTCATGTTCTGTTCTCCAGGGTTCCGACATACTATTTTTATGAAAGGAAAAAGGAACGGTTATGGAGAAACGGGACAATGATTCTATACAGGCTTACGACACGCTGTA
>USKC01000249.1 GCA_900555195.1 uncultured Lachnospiraceae bacterium | reverse complement strand
CATGACGGGAGAGCAGCTTTCGCCGATCGGCACGCTTGATTTTGAAACGTTGATTGACGTTTATAAGGAACAGATCCTCTGTCTTCAGGAAGCGGGTGTGGATCTGCTGGTGGTGGAGACGATGATGAGCCTGCAGGAATGCAGGGCGGCCCTGATCGCCGCAAAGGAAACCTGTCCTGATCTGCCGGTAATGGTCACGATGACCTTTGAAAGCGATGGAAGAAGCCTGTATGGGACGGATGCGGAGACAGCGGCAGTTGTGCTGGAGAGCCTGGGCGCGGATGCGGTGGGCGCGAACTGTTCAACGGGCCCGAAGGATATGGCCGAAGTTATCCGGAGAATGGCCTCGGCGACAAGAATTCCCATCATCGCAAAGCCAAATGCCGGATTGCCGAAACTGAATGCGGAAGGGGTCACGGTATATGATATGCAGGCAGATGCTTTCGCTGAACAGATGGAAATGGTCTATGAAGCGGGGGCTTCCATTTTGGGTGGGTGCTGCGGCACCACGCCGGAACATATCAGGAAGCTTCACGAAAGAAGCAAAAACTGGAAGGCCGTTGCGGCGGAGAGGCGGCCGGAAGGCGTTCGGCAGCTCGCTTCGGAGCGCAGAACGGTGTCTTTTTGCTTAGAAGATCCGTTTCTGGTAATCGGAGAGCGGATCAATCCCACAGGAAAGAAGAAGCTGCAGGAACAGCTGAGGGAAGGCTGCTTTGATCTGGTTTGCCAGTATGCACAGGAGCAGGAGGACGCTGGCGCATCCATTCTGGATATCAATATGGGGATGAGCGGCATTGATGAGAAGCAGATGATGCTGCGGGCGCTGGAAGAGGTGTCTATGGTGACGCAGCTCCCTCTGTCTTTGGATTCCAGCCATATTGAAGTGCTGGAAGAGGCGCTGCGCCGTTATCCCGGCCGTGCGCTGGTCAATTCCGTTTCCCTGGAAAAAGAAAAGTTTGAAAGGCTCCTTCCCATCGTCCGAAAATATGGGGCCATGTTCATCCTCCTTCCTTTATCGGATGCAGGCCTTCCCGCCAATCTGGAAGAGAAGATTCAGATCATAGAAACAATACGAAAGCGGGCAGCGGAACTGGGCATGACGGATGAGGATATCCTGGTGGATGGCCTGGTAACCACGGTGGGAGCCAATCCATCCGCCGCAGCGGAGACGCTCGATACGATCAGGTACTGCAGGAAGAACGGTTTGGCTACAGTAGTTGGCCTTTCCAATATCTCTTTTGGCCTTCCGGAAAGAATTCATGTGAATACGGCTTTTCTCACGCTGGCGATTGGAGCAGGACTTACGATGGCCATCGCGAATCCCTCGCAGCAACAGCTGATGGCAGCTGCATTGGCGTCTGATCTGCTTTTGCATAAAGAGGGAAGTGATCTGCGGTATATTGCATATGCAGGCGTTCTGGCCAAAGAGCGGCAGCTGTCCCCGGCTGTACAGCCTGTTTTAAAAGAGGGCGCGGTGAAAGCGCAGGAAGAGAAGAAAAGCCCGGGCGTTTCGGATGCGGTTTCCCGTCCGGAGGAGGGCGTAAAGAAAGCGGAGAATTTGGAGAAGAATGGCCGATCTTCCGGAGGGGAAGGAGACCCGGCGGGGCAGGTATATGAGGCCGTCTTAAAAGGGAACCGGAGAGGTATTGAAGCGCTTACCAGAAAGGCGCTGGACGGCGGCGTTCCGGCAGGAACACTTCTGAACGGATATCTGCTGCCTGCGATCAATGAGGTTGGTGAACTGTTTGATAAAGGGAATTATTTTCTGCCGCAGCTGATTTCCAGTGCGGAGGCGATGAAGCTTTCTATTGGGATTTTAGAGCCGCTGCTGGCGCAGGATAAGGGAAGGCAGCAGCTTCCGACAGTGGTGGTGGCCACCGTGAAAGGGGATATCCATGATATCGGAAAAAATCTGGTGGTGCTGATGCTGAAAAATTATGGCTTTCAGGTGATTGACCTGGGAAAAGACGTCCCCAGGGAAGAGATTGTGAAGGCGGCAAAAGAGCATCATGCCAGCCTGATTGGGCTTTCAGCCCTGATGACGACCACCATGCAGGAAATGAAGCATGTGATCGACCGGGTACATGAAGAAAAGCTTCCCGTAAAGGTAATCGTCGGGGGAGCGGTTATTACCCAGGAATATGCGGATGAGATTCACGCGGACGGTTATGCCAAGGATGCCGCGGATACGGTTCGCATAGCCAAACGGCTTCTGGGGCTGGAAGGAAATGAGTGAGTATGGAAGAAGATGGGTGGAAAGAGTATGCTTCCGATCCAGAGCTTGAGAAGCTGTGGAATGAGGAAGAGAGCAAAGCTGCATTAAAAAGCCTGGTGGATCAGCTTGGAAGAGCCCAGGAAAGGCAGCAGCATCTGCTGCGAAAGCAGCTGTTCTATACCCGGCTTCTGGCGTTAGCTGGCATAGCGATTGCGGTAATTACTCTGGCATTCGTTCTGACGATTCTGCCCGGAGTAACCGGTGTGCTGGAGCAGGCATCGGAAACTTTGCTGCTGGTGGATCAGACACTGGAGGATTTCGGGCAGATGAGCCAGAATGTGGATGCTTTAGCGGAATCGGGCGGTGAAGCGATAGAACAGCTGATGGAAAAGGTGGAACAGATGGATATCGAGGGCCTGAATGATGCGATATCGGATTTGAATGATGTGATAAAGCCTTTGGCGGATTTCTTCGGAAATTTTCGATGAATGAGAATCGGCCGGCTAAGCCAAATGGACGAACGACTTGAGAGGCGCTCATCCATTTGGCTCGATGGGCGCGGGAATAAGGAAAGGAAGGGAATGCAGATGAATGGAGCTGATGCAATCGTAAAGTGTCTCGAGCTGGAAGGAGTGGAGACGGTCTTTGGATATCCGGGCGTTGCGATTTGTCCTTTTTATGACAGTATCCTGAATACGGAGATTCAGACGGTGCTGATTCGGACGGAGCAGAATGCAGCCCATGCTGCGAGCGGCATGGCGAGGGTGACAGGCAGGCCGGGAGTATGTGCGGTGACTTCCGGGCCCGGGGCGACGAATCTCCTGACCGGTATTGCGACGGCTTTTGCGGACAGCATTCCTCTGATCTGCATAACGGGCCAGGTGAACAGTGAACTTCTGGGAAGCGACGTATTTCAGGAAGCTGATATCACGGGAGCGGCGGAATCCTTTGTGAAGTACAGTTATCTTGTGCGGGATGTCAATGAAATTCCCAGAATCATGAAAGAAGCTTTCTATGTGGCGAACACGGGAAGGAAGGGCCCCGTGCTGATTGACATTCCCATCGATGTTCAGAACGCGCAGCTGTCCCGTTTTCGCTATCCGGAAGAAGTGAATATGCGGACCTATAAGCCGACGGTTAAGGGGAATGCAGTTCAGATCAAAAAGGTGATAAAGGAACTGGAAAAATCCAAGAAACCTCTGATCTATGCGGGCGGAGGGGTGACGCTGAGCGGTGCATGCGACGAGTTGAGAACGTTCGCGGAAGAATTCAGGATTCCCGTAGTATCAACCATGATGGGGATCGGCGTGATGCCCACGGAACATCCCATGTATTTCGGCATGGTGGGAAATAATGGGAAGCCCTATGCCAACCGTGCCATGAATGAATCTGATCTTCTGATCATGGTTGGCGCGCGCGTAGCGGATCGTTCGGTGAATCAGCCGGATCTGATCACGCATGACAAAGTTCTGGTACATATCGATGTGGATCCGGCTGAGATCGGGAAAAATGCAGGCCCCACCATTCCCCTGGTCGGAGATGCCAGGACGATTTTTGAAGATATCCGGAAGCAGGAGTTTACATGTGAGCACGAAGAATGGATTCAAACGCTGGAGGGATACCGGGCCAATATGAGGCCGCGGCGGCATCCCAACCCCGCCTATGTGGATCCGGAAGCCTTTATTGGAATGCTTTCCCGCAAAATGGCTGCGGACGGTGTCTATGTGGCGGATGTGGGGCAGAATCAGATATGGTCCTGCGCCTACCATGTGGTGAGAGAGGGGCGTTTCCTCACCTCGGGAGGAATGGGAACCATGGGCTACTCCATTCCGGCGGCCATGGGAGCCAAACTGGCGGATCGGAGCAAACAGGTGGTGGCGGTGTGCGGGGACGGCTCTTTCCAGATGGCGCAGATGGAACTGGCCACCATTCATCAATATCAGGTGCCCGTGAAGATCGTTGTATTCCGCAATAATTATCTGGGGATGGTTCGGGAATACCAGCATTATTCCTATAAAGACCGTTATTCCGTGGTGGATATCGCCGGTGTGCCAAATCTGGAAAAGCTGGCTGAAGCATATGAGATCCCCTATATCCGCGTGACTGTCAATGAAGAGATGGAGGCGGCTTTGGACACCTTCCTGAAGGAAGACTGCTCTTATCTGATGGAATGCATGATTGATCCGATGGATCTGGTGAAATAGGAGCGGTGCCCTTAAGGAAACAGCACTGTCGGGTGAGGAATGGCCGCTTACTGACGGCGGCGGAATGGAGAAAACGATGAAAAAAATATATTCTGTTCTTGTGGAAAACCGTTCCGGTGTGCTCTGCAAGGTTGCGGGACTCTTTTCCAGAAGATGTTTTAATATCAACTCCCTTGCGGTAGGGGAGACAGACGATCCGGCCGTGTCCTGCATGACGATCGTCAGCAGCGGCGACCAGCGGACGATAGAACAGATTGAAAAACAGCTCAACAAAAAGCTGGACGTGATCAAGGTCCGCACCTTTCGTGAAGAGATTAGCATCAGCCGGGAACTGATGCTGGTTAAAATCAAATACAACCGCAACAACCGCAAGGATATCATGGAGAACTGTTCGATTATGAACGCTTCCATCGTGGATATTTCAAAGCATATGATGCTGATTCAGATCTGTGATACGCCGGAGCGGGTTCAGATATTCCTTGACATGCTCCGGTCGATCAGCATTGTGGAAGTGGCCCGGACCGGGACACTCGCCCTGACGAAATGTGCGGAGACGGATAATTAAGTTATATACTGCT
>USKC01000248.1 GCA_900555195.1 uncultured Lachnospiraceae bacterium | reverse complement strand
TCGTTACGTCAGGAAAAGGCGGTGTGGGAAAAACCACCACATCAGCGAACGTAGGCACCGGTTTGGCCGCCATGGGCAAGCGGGTGGTGCTGATCGATACGGACATTGGTCTGCGCAATCTGGATGTTGTCATGGGCCTGGAAAATCGGATCGTTTATAATCTGGTGGACGTGGTGGAGGGAAATTGCCGCGTAAAACAGGCGCTGATCAAGGATAAGCGTTACAGCACGTTATATTTGCTGCCCTCCGCGCAGACCAGGGATAAAACTGCGGTAAACGAAAGCCAGATGATCAAATTGATCGATCATCTGAAAGAACAGTTTGATTACATCATTCTGGACTGTCCTGCCGGAATCGAGCAGGGATTTAAGAATGCCATCGCGGGGGCCAACAGAGCGCTTGTGGTAACGACTCCGGAGGTATCCGCGATCCGGGATGCGGATCGTATCATCGGCCTGTTGGAAGCGCACGATTTCACCCAGATCGATCTGGTTATCAACCGGATGCGGTTCGATATGGTGAAGCGGGGGGATATGATGAGCTCAAGGGATGTGGTGGATATCCTGGCGATTCCCCTGATCGGCATCGTTCCGGATGACGAAAATGTGGTGATTGCAACCAACCAGGGGGAACCGCTCGTCGGCAATAATACGCTGGCAGGACAAGCTTATCAGAATATCTGTTACAGAGTTCTGGGAAAGGAAGTCCCTTTTCTGGATCTGGAACATCCGGTTTCCTTCTGGACAAGATTTACCGGAATCTTTCATAAAAGTCAGGAGGGGCGGATCGGATGAGAATCAGGAACTTATTCAGGAAAAAAACTTCCAGCCAGGTCGCAAGAGACAGGCTGAAGATCCTTTTGATTTCAGACAGGGCCGGATGCTCTCCTGAAATGTTGGAAATGATAAAGAAGGACATTGCCAGTGTGATATCCAAGTACATGAAAATTGATACCAATCACATGGAGATACAGATCAGCAAGTCCACCATTCGGGGACGGGGAAAGAATCCTTCCCTCTATGCGGATATTCCGATACTGGATCTCCGTAATTAAGTCCGGTTGGACCGGGAAGCAGGAATGAGGAAAGCATGTTTAAAAGATACAAGCTGAGAAATTATGATTTTAAATTGGTTCTGATGATACTCGCAGCTTCCATCATAGGGATCATGGCGGTTGGAAGCGCCAATGAATCCCTTCAGCCAAAACAGATATTTGGCGTCTGCGCAGGAATGGTAATCATGGTGATTATCTCCCTGATTGACTATTCCTGGCTGCTGCGGTTTTACTGGTTGTACTATCTGGCAGCAATCGGAATGCTGATCGCCGTGCTGATATGGGGCGAGACGGTAAATGGAGCCAAACGCTGGATCGATATTCCTCATCTGTTTCAGTTTCAGCCGTCAGAAATTGCAAAAATCCTGTTGATTTTATTTTATGCACAGTTTATTATTAAACATAGGGAGAGGTTGAATACAATCAAAATCCTTTCCCTATGCGTGTTGTTGATGTTGCCGGCAATCATTCTTATATATAAGGAGCCGAATCTCTCCACGACCATTCTTTACTGCATTCTTTTCTGTGTATTGATGTTTGTGGGCGGGCTCAGTTATAAGATCATCGGCGGAATATTGGCTGTGGCGGTACCGTCCCTGGCGATTTTCCTTTATCTGGTGATGCAGCCGGGGCAGACGCTGATTGAGAATTATCAGCTCACGCGAATTTTGGCCTGGCTGAATCCTGAGAAGTATGCGGACGCGGAAGCCTATCAGCAGCTTAATTCGGTAATGGCAATTGGTTCGGGCCAATTATGGGGGAAGGGGCTGAACAATAATGTAATCGCCTCAGTAAAAAATGGAAATTTCATTTCTGAGCCCGAGACGGATTTCATTTTTGCCGTGATCGGAGAAGAACTTGGATTTGTTGGAGCATGTGTGGTGATCGTTCTTCTCATACTCATCGCGCTTGAATGCATTTCCATAGCGCGGCAGGCAAAGGATCTTTCAGGAATGATAATCGCGTCAGGGATGGCGGCGATTATCGGTTTTCAGAGTTTTATGAATATTGCTGTGGCAACGATGATTATGCCTAACACTGGAATCCCGCTTCCTTTTGTCAGCTATGGACTCACGTCCTTAATCAGTCTGTTCATAGGAATGGGATTCGTGCTGAACGTCCGATTACAGAGAAAAAAAACATACTAGTATAGGAGAGGGTGAAATGAATATTGCATTGATCGCGCATGACGCAAAGAAAAAGCTGATGCAGAATTTCTGCATTGCTTATCGGGGGATTTTGAGTAAAAATGAATTATATGCCACAGGAACGACCGGACGCTTGATCGAAGAGGTGACAAATCTCTCCGTCCATAAATTCCTGGCAGGGCATCTTGGCGGAGAGCAGCAAATCGGGGCACAGATTGAACACAATCAGATTGACCTGGTCATTTTCCTGAGGGATCCTTTGACTCCTAAATCACATGAACCTGATGTCAATAATGCGGTCAGGCTGTGTGATATTCATAATATTCCTCTGGCGACCAATTTGGCGACAGCAGAACTTTTAATCAAATCATTGGACAGAGGAGATCTGGAGTGGCGTGAAATGTACAAATAGAAAACAAGGGATGCTTCATTTGCCAGGGCGTTTTTATGTTCAGAAAAAGAAACTGAGGAGGGAGAGGGATGGCCGGCGCCTGTTGGCGGGCATGGTGCTGTCTCTCTCTCTGGTTTTTTCTGGCTGCGGCAGCCAGGAGCTTTCGCTTTCTTATGACCCGGATTATGAGGTTTCCAGCTTCCGCATTCAGGATGAGGCTTCCAGCGATGTGGCTTCTTCCTTTGCTGAGGAGCTGTGTGTGGTTACACAGGATGTGGGAACGGATAACACACAAGTGGATACGTCTGAAGCCACTGCAGCTGGATTGTTTGATTTGAATAATCGGGAAGTGCTGTATGCCAAGAATATTCATGAGCGGCTGCAGCCGGCGAGCCTTACCAAGCTGATGACGGCTGTGGTCGCGCTAAAATATGGCAATCCGGATGACATGATCACAGTGACCAGCGACGCGATGATTACGGAATCAGGCGCAGTGCTCTGCGGATTGGAAGTGGGAGACCAGTTAACGCTGAATCAGGCGCTGCATGCGCTGCTGATCCACTCTGCAAATGATGCGGCGGCTGCGATCGCAGTACATATTGGCGGAAGCATAGAAGGATTCGCGGACATGATGAATGAAGAGGCGCTTTCCATTGGCGCAACGAACAGCCATTTCATGAATCCGCATGGACTGACCCAGGAAAATCATTATGTTACAGCCTATGATATGTATCTGATCTTTCACGAAGCGCTGCAGTATGACCTGATCAATGAGATCATCCATATGGCCAGCTATGAGACGGTGTATATGGACAAGGACGGAAATTCCAAAAGCTTTTCATTCAATACCTCAAACCAGTTTCTGCGGGGGACGTATAAAGCGCCGGAACAGATAACGGTTATCGGAGGAAAGACGGGCACCACGAGTGCAGCTGGAAGCTGTTTAATTCTGTTGGCCAGGGACACTGCCGGAAATCCGTATATATCCGTGATCCTGCAGGCCAAATCCAGAGATATTCTGTATACGGAAATGGCGTCTCTTTTAAATGTTATTAGCTAAAAAGGTTGTTTTTTATTCCGAATTCATCTATAATAAGATCATATTCTAAGAGACGTGATCAGCGTCAATTTACTTTAGGAGGGATTACAATGGTTCAGTTAATCGTAGGCAAAAAGGGGAAGGGAAAGACCAAGCAGTTATTGGATAAGGTTAACACTGAAGTAAAAGAAATCTCCGGAAGCATTGTTTATCTGGATAAAAGCACCAAGCACATGTTTGAACTCAATAATAAGGTCAGATTGATCGATGTTCGTGAGTTCATGATTGAGAACAGTTCCGAATTTACCGGATTCATCTGCGGCATCCTTTCTCAGGACAGGGACATTGAAAAGATGTATCTGGATAGTTTCCTCACAATTGCAGTATTGGAAGAATGTGAAGATATCCTTCCTATCGTGGATAAGCTTGAGAAGATCAGCGAGAATTTCCATGTTGATTTTATACTCAGCGTATCCAGGGATGAGAATGAATTGCCAGATTGCCTGAAGTCGAAGATCATTGTATCTCTTTAAGTTAAGTCTCCCGCAGAAAGTAACGGGATGATTGGTTTCGTTGTTTACAAAAGAGCCCCGGAGCGCTTCCGGGGCTCTTTCAGATAAAGGCGCAGTGCAGAACCCTGCGCAAATATTTATGTATGTGAGAAAAGTTTTGCATTGTAAGACCGGAGGAAAGACAGATTGGCCGGAAGAAATGACAGGAAAATCAGACAATACAGAAAACCACTGAACATTAACCTAGGTATTATCATTTTCGGTGTTATTTTTATTTATATTATCATCTGTGTATTTTTATATTTCACAGAGAAACATGTACAACCTTATGAGGTGAAAACGGGTTCTCTTTCCATAGGAAATGTCTATCAGGGAATTGCCCTGAGGCAGGAGACCGTGGTGACGAGCACGGATTCCGGTTACATCAACTATTATGCGCGGGAAGGAGAACGGGTTGGCTCAGGTAAATTGGTCTGCAGCGTGGATGAAAGCGGACAGCTGAAGGAACTGCTGGAGGCAGGAGAGGCGGAAGATACAGAACTTTCAGAAGGGGATCTGTCTGATATTCAAAGTGAAGTTACTGGCTTTATAGGCAATTTCGACAGAAAGCAATTTTCAGAAGTCTATGATTTTAAATATAAACTGGAAGGCACAGCGCTTAAGCTGTCCAACAGCAGTGTGCTGGAGAATCTGGAATCGCTGGGTACGGACAGTTCTTCCTTTGTGACGGTCTGCAATGCTCCCGAGTCAGGGATTGTTGTATATTCTACGGATGGATATGAGAGCCTGACTGCAGATCAGATCACAGAGGAGACCTATTCACAGGATAATTATGAAAAAAAGCAGCTGCTGAATAATGAGCTGGTTTCCAGC
>USKC01000247.1 GCA_900555195.1 uncultured Lachnospiraceae bacterium | reverse complement strand
AGGGGCAAAACGGCATATGCGGAGGGCCGGGCAGTGACGGCGGGCTTGGGCTGAAACAGGCTTTTCCGTAAATATGGTTGAAAGCTGCCAGTGAATATGGCAGAATGAGGTCATCCGATAGAAGCGGACGGGCCCGGTTTCAAAGAGAACCAGGCAGCGTGCTTTTTAGGAAGAAGATAGACAGGAAGGGGATAAAAGGACAGATATGTATCCACATCATGAAGAATCATTGAAAATTATGGAGAAATTCTTCCGGGAGAAGGAGGGCGTGATCGCGCTGGTGTTCGGCGGTTCTGTGGCCAAGGGAATGGAACGGCCGGATTCCGACCTGGATGGAATGGTCATCGTGAGTGATGAGCGTTATGAAGCGCTTCGCAGAGAGAACCGTACGTCAGAATCCATTTTCGGTTATTGCACCTATGAGGGCGGATATTTTGATGTGAAGTATATGACGAAGGAATATCTGCGTCAGGCTGCGGATCAAGGAAGTGAGCCGACCCGCAACTCTTTTGTGAAATCCAGGGTGTTGTTTTCCTCTGATCCGGAGATAGAAGAACTGGTGGCGAGGATTCCCGTATTTCAGGAGAAGGAGCGGGATGAAAAAATGCTTTCTTTTTACAGCGACCTGTATATGAGCTATGATTATTTCTGGAAGGCCTGCAGGCCGGAAGGATATATGAAGATCCGTACTGCCAGCGAGATTGTTTACTGCATTTACCGCTTGATCCTGCAGGAAAACAGGGTGCTTTTCCCGTGCAACCGCAGGCTGGAAGAGACGGTGGCAGGGCTGGAGAATAAACCGGAGGGGATCGTGGAACTGTGCAGGCAATTTTGCGAGGAACAGACGGATGAACTTGCAGAAAAAATCATGAGCCTGTATGCGTCCTGGACCACTTATGATTGGACGAAGGATCCGGGACAGTTCTATACGCAGTATTGCAGGGATTTTGAACAGTGGTGGCTGTATCCGAGACCGCTGTTGGCTGAATGGTAAGAAGGGGGACGTCTGTATGAAAGAGAAATGTTTCTGGCTGCTGCCGCAGGAAGGCACAGATTATAAGGCGAATCTGCATTGCCATACGGTGCTTTCCGATGGACAGCTTACGCCCGAGCAGATCAAAGAGGCGTATAAAAAAGAAGGATATTCCATTGTGGCATTTACGGATCATAATAAGTATGCATGGCATAAACAGCTGGATGATGCGGATTTTATGAGCATAGCGGCGCTGGAGGTGAATGTGGATCAGTATCCGAGAAATGGACAGGACTGGCCGGAGCAGAAAGTGTACCATTTTAACTTCTATGATACACGGCCTGCAAAAAGGGAAGAGGGGGCGGCAATTCCCTTGCCCGAGAGGCGGTATGGGGATATGGAATATCTGAACGGATATATCTGGCGGATGAGGGAGGAAGGTTTTCTGGCCTGCTATAATCATCCCTATTGGTCTTTGCAGGACTGCAGGGATTATCAGCAGCTTATGGGTTTATGGGCCATGGAAATCTATAATCACGGTTGTGAGCAGGAAGGATTTTACGGATACCATCCCCAGGCATATGATGAGATGCTCCGCGCCGGGGGGCGGCTGTGTGCGGTGGCAGCGGATGATAATCATGATATGGAGCCGATTGGAGCGGTGCTGAATGATTCCTTTGGCGGGTATGTTGTGATACGCGCGCCGAAGCTGGAATATGGCGCCATCATGCAGGCGCTGGAAAAGGGACATTTCTATTTTTCCATGGGCCCCAGAATTGAGGAGGCATATATCCGGGACGGAAAGCTGGTCGTGCGCACGTCGCCGGTAAAGAAGATCTATGTCCGCCAGAAGGGACGGGACTGCTACAGGAAAGCGGCGGGCCGGGGAGAGCAGATCACGGAGGCCCAGTTCGACCTGACGGGGAAAGAAGGGTATGTGCGTGTGGATATCTGTGATGAAAATGGCCGGCATGCGGGGACAAATGCCCTTTGGCTGGATGAAGTTCTGGCGGATATGTGGAGATAAAGAAGCAATATGCGGAAAGGAGATCAGATGAAAATATGATTTGACAGGCCGGCGGAGGATATGCTGGAGGCCCTGCCTGTGGGAAACGGAAGGCTGGGAGCTTTGGTATATGGGCAGGTGCTGCGGGAACAGGCTGTACTGGACGAAAATTCCATGTGGTCCGGCAGTCAGGAACAGGCGGATCGGGAGGACGCGGCGGAATACCTTCCCCGTATCCGGAAGCTCCTTGCAGAGGGGAAGAATTATGAGGCGGAAAGGTTGTTTGCAGAGCATTTTACCTGCAAAGGAAAAGGAACCAATTATGCGCATGGCTCCACCGTGCCGTTTGGCTGCTATCAGACGCTTGGCAGGCTGAATCTGTCCTATTTTCAGGCGATTTCATCAGGCCGGCAGGATTCCTGCGGCGCTGCGGATTATGAACGCTTCCTGGATCTGGATACGGGCGTTGTGAATGTGCGCTTCCGGCTGGGCGGAAAGGAGTATAAGAGAGAATGGCTGGTATCCTGGGATCAGGAGGCCATATGGCTGCATCTGTCCGCTTCCGAACCGGGACAGATCAGCGTTTCCTGCGGCCTGGATAGGGACGAGCGTTTCCTTGTGGAGAGACTGCCTTCGCAGCAGCTTCCGGGCCTGTTGATGAGCGGACAGCTGGAAGACGGCTATGGGACGGATAAAGGTGTGCGTTACGCCTGTGCGCTTGGAGCATTTACGCGGGGAGGCTGCGTGGAAGCGGAGGGGCAGAGGCTGCATATCAGAGAAGCGGATGAAGCCTGGATCGTGCTGACAGCGAGAACGGATCTGGCGGGATTTATGGGGAGAAAAGGGGGCAATCCCGTCAAAGCGGCGGTATGTGACCTGGAAGAGGCCTGCCGAAGCAGCTGGGAAGACGTGAAGAAACGCCATCGGGACGCGTATGAAGGGCAGTATCATAGCCTGCAGCTGCAGTTTGGAGATGAGAAGGAAGAAAAAGAGGAAGTGAGTACGCCGGAGCGGCTGAAGCGGTTTCTGATGGGAGAAAAAGATGCGGCATTGGCGGCGCTCTATGTGCAGTTCGCCAGGTATCAGCTGATCTGTTCTTCCCGAAATGGGGACCTCCCGGCTAACCTGCAGGGAATCTGGGCGGATGAGATCCAGACGCCCTGGAACGGAGACTGGCATCTGAACGCGCAGCAGATGATCTATTGGCTGGCGGAAAAGGGCAATCTGTCCGACTGTCATGTCCCGTATCTGGAACTGACCAGAGAACTGGTGGAGCCCGGGAAAAAGACCGCCATGGCCTATTATGGAGCCAGGGGATGGCTTGCGCATACCTGCACCAACCCATGGGGATTTACCTCACCCTGTGAGGATGCGGCCTGGGGCTCCACAACCGGAAGCCCGGCATGGCAGTGCCATCATCTGTGGGAGCATTATCTCTATACCCAGGATGAAGCGTATCTGAAGCGTGCATACCCGGTGATGAAAGGCGCTATGCAGTTTTATCTGGACATGCTGGTGGAAGATGAACAGGGCCGTCTGATCACCTCCCCTTCTTCTTCGCCGGAGAATGCGTTTCTGGATGAGGAAGGAAGAAGATGTTCTCTCTGCGAGGGGCCCGCTTATGACAGGGAATTGATCCTGGCGCTGGCGGATTCCTGCATTCAGGCGCAGTATGTGCTCAAAGACGATGAAGCCTTTGCCGCGGAACTGATAGAGAAACGGTCAAAGCTGGCGCCTGTGGAGATCGCGTCGGACGGCAGGATCATGGAATGGGGAAAGGAGTATCCGGAGGCGCTGCCGCATCACCGCCATCTTTCCCATCTGTGGGGCGTCTATCCGGGAAGCCTGATATCCGTGGAGGATACGCCGGAACTGGCGCAGGCAGCGCATAAATCTTTGCGTATGAGAGGAAGAACCACGGCGGGATGGGCGATCGCTTACCGCATGTGCTTATGGGCGAGGCTGCGGCAGGGGAAAGAAGCGTATGAATGCCTGGAGGACTGCCTGCGCTATGCCACCGCTCATAACCTGATGAATCTGGCATTTCATTGCGATGAGACGTTGGAAGAGCCGGAGGCGCCGGACATCGATCGCTGCAGATATCCTTTCCAGATCGACGGAAACCAGGGAAATGCTGCGGGCATCCTGCTCATGCTGCTGGATGATTCCGCGCGGGTGCTGCCGGACGGGACGATGGAAACACATCTTTATCTGCTGCCCGCCCTGCCAGAGGCATTGGCTCAGGGCTGTGTGAGAGGGCTGCGTTCCAAAGGCGGCCTGACGGTCAGCATGGAATGGGAAAAAGGAAAGCTTATTTATGCCGAGGTGACAGGGAAAACGAACGGAACTGTGATCCTTCATTATGAAGGAGGGCAGGAAGAGCGTTTGGAAGGTTCTGTTTCCTGGCGTTATGGGCATGCATAAAGTCCCCTAAAATGGGAGGAAGCCGGCGTCCCTTCGGGGAGGCCGGCTGTTGAAATGAAAAAGAGTATCTATATTGAAAAGCCCTGCGGCTTTATGGTTTTTATCATACAGGAAAATTGTGACATATCTATGTTGAGAAGATAAAATAATTATGAAGGGAAACGAAAAAATATCGAAAAATTCTGTTGCCTGAACGGCTTTTTCTAAAGATGGCCGGACAGGAACATTTTGCATGGGATATGATTGTATTGCGGAGGCTTTTTTGTTATAATAAATTATCATTTGGTTAAGACTTGAAACCAAGACAACATTATAAGAAAGGACAGGTATCGACCATGAAAAAATATGTTTGTGACGTATGCGGTTATATTTATGATCCGGCAGCAGGAGATCCGGACAACGGAGTGGCGGCAGGAACCGCGTTTGAAGATATTCCGGAAGATTGGGTATGCCCGCTGTGCGGCGTAGGCAAAGATCAGTTCTCAGAGACGGAATAATTACATGGGACAGGATGACAGGAACCGGTCTTCGGTTCCTGTATTCATATATAACTTCTCGGAATCTCAATGAATGAGATTCCAACCGAAACTTGACAACTGAATATCGTGCAGGAAAAGAAATTTA
>USKC01000246.1 GCA_900555195.1 uncultured Lachnospiraceae bacterium | reverse complement strand
ACCGTGCCCGAAAGGAGCCCCGGACGTCAGGGCGCTGTTTTAGGGTCAGGCTCAGGAACCGCGCAGCGTACAGGCTCACCAGAGGGCCAAACAGCAATGCAAAAATTCAGTAGCAATTCTTCTTTAGCGTATGCTATCTTATAATTATCTATGCAGCCCAACAGGGTTCGGAAAAGAGGGATGTTATGAAAATAGAACGAATTCTAATCTGCGGCCAAAAACAGCCTGCTGCGGTTGACCGGGAGAGTTTGCAGTTTTCCTGGCAGCTTGCATCCGGCCAGGAAAACTGCATGCAGTCCGCTTACCAAATCCGAGTGATAGAAGAGCGCTCCGGCCTCGTTATGTGGGACACCGGCCATGTCCAATCCTCCAAAAGCACCGGCCTTATCTATGAAGGCAGCGCCCTGAAACCCGCTCAGCGATACCGTCTCGACCTGTGTGTATGGGACGAGTGCAGCCATGCCTGCGAACCCTCCCACACCTGGTTCGGCACGGGGCTTTCTCCCCATGAGTGGCAGGCGAAAGATATCTGGAAGCCGCAGGAACACCCGAACAGTTATGTGCTGTTCCGTAAATCCTTTTCCCTCAGCGCCCCTGCTGAGCAGGCCACAGTGTATCTGTTCGCACATAATGATGCAGTGCTTCTGATCAACGGCGTGCATATCGCTGCAGGGCCGGCCCGAAGCGATCCCTATTCCTATGGCCAGTATCTGGCCATAGATGTTTCCTCTCATCTGAAAAAGGGGATTAATTCGCTCCAGGTCCTTGCCCATTGGCACGGCATGTGGAAAGATTCGGGCGTCAATGCCCATCCATGCCTGCGGATGGAACTGCATATACACAACGCAGATGGAACATTTGGGCTCATCAAAACGGACGAAACCTGGCAGTGGCATACCACGCCCTATATTGAAGAAAACCCTGTCTGGTTCGGTTTTTACGGAGGGGAGAAAAACCGTGCCTCCATCCTATATGATGCCAGACAGCTTGTTGATTCTGATATGCTTTCAGAAGCAGGATGGCAGCCTGTCGTCTGTGTGGATCGCAGTTCTTACCAGCTTTATGCGCAGCGAACCGGCATTGAGCAGGAACGCCGGGCTGTCCGTCCCGTCAGCATCCGGCAACAATCTGACCATGCTTGGCTGGTCGAATTTCCTTACTGCCTGACCGGCTGGCCTCAGATCACTTTTTCTGGCTGTACATACGGACAGCGGATCCAGATTCAGTACTGGGAAGTGCAGCCGGGTTGGGGAGATGCCGGATATGATACTTATATCTGCAGTGGTGCAAACGATCAATTCTATACCCCGTTTGTTCGCCATACCAGCTTCAGGTATCTGGAAATCCGCGGATTTTCCGGCATCCTGAACCCCGAACACGTCATCGGATGGCTGTCCAGTTCCGAAGAGGAACGCACCGGCATCTTCTCTTGTTCGGATGAGCGCATGAACCAGATATATGAGATGTGCACCCGCTCTTCTTGGCAGAATGTGCAGCAGGGTATCATCAGCGTGGATGCCAACCGGGAACAGAGCCCTTGGACCGCCGACTCCTGGAACATCGGAATGGGCATCCTTTATAATCATCGCAATACGCAACTGATCGATAAAATTATCAGGGACTATGCCGCAGAGCAGCTTCCAAACGGCAATCTGCTTTCCTGTTCGCCAGCCAGGGATTTTCATTCCGAACTGGCTGAGTGGTCTCTTTATTGGCCCATGCTGTTATGGGAACAATACATGGCCAGCGCAGATCTGCTGTTATTGAAGCATATGTATCCTATCCTGCAAAGGCTGCTGCAGTATTTTGAAACCACCCGCAAACCGTCCGGTCTGTATGATCCGCCGGGATGGAGGGCTTCTGATTATGCCGGAGGCAGCATTTCCAACGGCGGGGAAAATATCGTAACGAACTGCCATTTATATATGGTATATCGTCTGTCTGAAAAAATCGCCGCCAGGCTGGGCGCAGACGATCGCCCGCATCACGCGCAGAAAGCAGCATCCCTGTACGAAGCCATTAACCGGCTGCTTTTACAGAACGGATGCTGCTATAAAACATGTCCGAATTCTTCCGAGATACATCCCTTGGGAACCGCATGGGCCCTGCGTGCCGGCGTTGTGCCAAAACAGCATCAGCCGGGATGCATCCGATGGCTGGCCGAAATGGCGAAGAGCGGCATTGATGTGGGAGGCTATGGCGGAGATGCGTTATTTAGCGCGCTTTATACGGCTGGGCTGGGTGAATTGGCCGTACAAAATTATGCGCGGTATGATCAGATGCTGAAGGCCAATTATACCAACTGGGAATCGTTTGGCGAACTAAGCCCCGATAATATGGGAAATCATGCATGGACCGCCTACCCGGCTTATCTGATGCCGCGGTATGTGGGCGGCATACGCGCGCTGAAGCCGGGATATGAGGCCGTCGAAATCCGGCCGGTTACCGGCGGTCTCTCCTATTCGCACTGCTCAATCCCGACCGTGCGGGGGGATGTGACATCCTCATGGAAAATAGATGCCAACGGCATATTCTGCCTGACCGTTACCATTCCGGCAAATATGACCGCCTATGTCTATCTTCCCGGCCAAAACGAACCGCGGCTCGTTCAAAGCGGAGTTCATTCCTTTACCTGCTCACCCGGACCGTCATAGCTTTTCATGCCCTGCCCGGGTGAGTTCCCATTCCCGGCACGCCCTCCAGGTATACTCCATCCGCCTGCAGTTCTTCCTGCAGCTTCCTCACATTCACCTCTGACACCGCGCAGCCCTCGCGCACTGCCATGGCGGCCGCCGTTCCGGCGGCCTGGTCCTGGAGGAAACAGGAAGCGTTCAGGCGGATATACTCTTTTTTTATTCCTCTTTTGAACAGATCCTGATCTGTTTATAAGGCATTGCAAACTGTTCCGAATCAATTCCCGGATAAAGGATCGCGTCTCCCTGTTCATCCACAGAATCAAAATAGACGAGAAGATCCCATTCCGGCGTCATATAGCTTCCTTCCAGCGTGCAGGTAAAACCGTCTTCCTGTTTTTCCATTTCCATTTCATGGAACGGCCCTTCCAGCTGGTTCGTTCTCCGATATTTCATGAACAGCCTCTTCACCTGATTGGTATCACACCAGACAACAACCGACAGCGGTTGGCCCGCCATGTGTTTATCAGGAAGGGAGTCTCTCATGGCTGGGCTTTTCTGACTGACAGCATAGAGAACGGAATCCTGCTTCGCTTTGGCCGCTCCTGCAAGCTCCTCCAGTTTGGCCAGGTCTCTTTCAATTTCCGGAAGATAGTCCTTCCAGGTTCCTCTGCGCATGCAGTTGGGTCCCGCAGCGAACATGAGGTTCTCATGGTACGCCGTTCCCAGATCAGCAAGTCTCTCCCAGCAGCCCTTAGCATCCTTCATCCTGTCCGCAGCTTCCTGCAGATAGGCATCCTTATTTTCATACAGGAAATAACTCAGCCCCCAGGCTGCGACCAGTTTATTCTTATGGAAACAGCACAGTTCATACAGCATCCGCGCATCCAGGACGATCCCCTTCCATTCCCAGCCGCCCTCCAGGCCCTGCGCGGCGTCCAAATATGCTTTCAGCTTTCTGCCAAGCCGATCCAGCCAGTTATAGATCTGCCCCGGCGTATACTTTCCGTCCGTCTTTCCCCTGGCCTTCACATAATTTGCGATGGAATAAAACAATCCTTCATCACAGGGCAGGGAATCCTGATAAGTATCCCGTTCCGCTCTGAAATTCGGGTGGTAATTATTTTCTACAAACAAGGCAGCGCCTGTACTCAATTCCGGCCAGTAGCAGAGCTGCGGATGTTCCGTAAAGTGAAAACTGGTGATAAAAGGCATGACTTTGCTGGATAATTCCGTAAGATGCCCTGCCAGTTCTGCATTCTCTCCCAGCCTGTTCCGCCTTTCCGTTTTCCACGCTTCTCCGCCGTAGTTACTGTCATAGCCAAGCCTTCCAAACATCATATAGAACTGCCAATATCTCTCATCCTCCCACTTCGGGGGCTGATAATCCGCATCGGAAAAGAGCTTCCAGCCAGCATGCTTTTCAAATTCCCTTCCGCCCTTCAGCGTCAGAGGGGGCATGAGTTCAAACCCCTTTGCATCTCCTACCTGCATGGAGCGGACAAATTTTCTCACATATTCCGGATCTGCCCAGGTGAACAGATCCATGGAGCCATTGAACCAAAGACGATATACCATATCATAGCCGTGCGGACGTTTCAGCATATCCGCATAGCTATAACGCCTCGCCATATTCAGATTGCTCAGATCCGCCAGTTCCTGGCCTCTCATCTGGGACAGATGATAAGGAAGCCCCGCATGCTCACAGCAATATTTCGTGGAGACCATCAGTTCAAGCCCATCTTCCAGGGCCCGTTCCGCCATTTGGTCCGTCATTCCCTTGGCCCGCAGTTCCAGAGTAAGCCGCCTTCCGCCTTCTGCAGCCTCGCGCGCTGCCTCTCCAACTGCATCGATCTGCGCAAGCCAATAGGCCTCTGCGCTGTCGCGGCCGCCCACGCCGGACTCATGATTCACCCGGAAATGAACGTTATCAATCTCCGGACACGCCCGAAGCAGCGCTTTGATCCCCTTGCTGCAATATGCTTCCAGACGTTCCTGCTTCTCCAGTCCCTTGACCAGCTGCCTGTCCTCCCTCTGCCACGGCTGCTGCTGCCAGATCGCGAAAGAGAATTCCAGGTGATATTCATGGCAGATCCGCCCGATCATGCGAAGCGCATCCAGATTCCGCTTCTTATCCGCCTTCCCATCTACCCTGACATCTTCAAACCCTTCCACATCCACAAAGAACGGATAGGGCGGCGTCAGATATTCCGTGTCAAATCCAGCGACAAATGCCAGCCGGTTATAACGGAATCTGGCCAGAGCGCTGATGAAATCTTCCCAATACTCCGGATTCATCCACCAACTCTCATCCTCCGTGTTCATGATGAACTTATCCACGCCCCTGAGTGCGGTCTCCGGTTTTCCCACATATCCTTTTGCAAAGGCAACGTCCCCGAGCCGCTCCGCAAGATCCTGGATTCCGTAGGCCAATCCCTTTTC
>USKC01000245.1 GCA_900555195.1 uncultured Lachnospiraceae bacterium | reverse complement strand
CGTCCCGCATAAGTAACCCGGGTCGAATAGTTCACCACATCGCGTATCGTTTTCTCCGCGTGCCTGTCCTTCTCCGTGCATGTCACTCCCAGCGGTTTGTAAAAAGCAAGAACCACCTTCGCATTCTGTTTTGGCAAAGAACGGCCGTCTACAGTCACCTCGTCCGTCTCCGAAATGCGCATGCCCATTTCCGCGCAGCGCCCATTCACATATACCCTTCCGGATTCAATCAGCCGATCCGCCTCTCTGCGTGAGCAGATGCCGCAGTCTGCCAGATATTTATTCAGCCGTTCCCGCTTCCTGCTATTGTCCATCATTTCCTCATTTCCTATTCCTAAGTTTCCTGTCCATTATACACTACTCTCCCGATGCTTGCAAAGAAATGCCCGCAAAAAAGGCTTTCCATAAACCAAAACGGTCCACGGAAAGCCCTCTCTTATCCGGTTCTTCTACTGGTGCAGAATTAGATGACAGCCAGAAGGATGAAGTTCAAAATAAACAGGATCGTAGCGCCCCACAGGATCGGGTGAATCTTGGAAGCTTCCTTCTTGCAGATCTTAACGATGCAGAAAGTAATGAAGCCAAAAGCGATACCATAGGAAATGCTATAGCAAAGCGCCATAAACAGTCCTGCGAAGAAAGCGGGAACCGCTTCTGCGAAATCGGACCAGTCAATCTCCTTAAATGCGGAGGTCATCATAATACCTACCACTACCAGAGCAGGAGCAGTGGCAGCGGAAGGGATCGCGCTGACAAACGTAGCCAGGAATGCGCTGATCGCAAAGCAGATCGCCACTACCACGCTGGTCAGGCCAGTACGTCCGCCTGCCGCAATACCGGAAGCACTTTCAACGAACGTCGTGGTGTTGGACGTACCGAAGATTGCTCCGATGGAAGTTGCCGTTGCATCTGCGAAAAGGGCTTTATCCATTCTGGACTTGAATCCGGGCTTGGTTTCCATAGCCTTCTCGTCCTCATCGCTGAAGATACCGCTGCGGCGTCCCGTTCCGATGAAGGTTCCGATCGTATCAAATGTATCGGAAATGCTGAAAGCAAAAATCGTAATCAGCACCAGAGGCAGCTTCGTCACATCTGAAAACAGGGAAGGAAGCCCTGCGGAAGTGAAAATCACGCCAAAGGTAGAAGGCAGCGCCTTGCAGGCGTCAACAAAGCTGATGGAATCTCCCATGGAGGTTACGCCCATCGGGATTCCCAGAAGCGTAGTTACAACGATGCTGATCAGGATCGCGCCTTTTACATTGCAAACCAAAAGGATGATCGCCAGAACAAGGCCGATCAGGAACAGCCAATAGGTGGGCTGGTTCAGGGTCGCAATCGCCGGAACGCTGGAATCAAATCCGATGAATCCAACATTCAGAAGGCCAATGTAAGCCACCAATGCCGCCTCCGATTGCGCTCTGAAGGCTCTTCGGTATAGCCTTAATGATATATTTGCGGACTTTCGTAACAGTGATAATGATATTGATAACGCCGCAGATAAATACCATCGACAGCGCCTGCTGCCATGTGAACCCAAGGCCAACGCAAACCGTATAAGTAAAGAAGGCATTCAGGCCCATACCAGGTGCCTGAGCATACGGCACATTTGCTACAAGCCCCATGATCAGCGTACCGATAATGGACGCGATGATCGTGGCAAGGAACACCGCCCCCCACTCCATCCCTGCTCCTGACAGGACGCTCGGATTTACCGCAATGATGTAAGCCATGGTAAAGAACGTGGTCAATCCTGCGACGACTTCTGTGGAAAACGTCGTTCCGTTTTCCTTGAGTTTAAAGAATTTTTCCAAGAAAACTACTCCCCTTTCCTCTTGAAGGATTCTTTTTCATCTCTGACCAATCCCCGCGCAGAATACGAACCAGCAGACACTCCGTTCCAACATACCGGAATCTGCCGGTTGCCTGGCTGCAGAAGCAGTGCCGACACCGCAGCCAGGCTCATCTATGCAGGCTTGACAAATAAATGAAAGTCCCTTCTTGTGGTTTTTAATAGTTACACGTTTTTATTATAATGTATTTTCTGGTTTCTTCAACATCTTTTTATAGTTTTCTAGCTTTTTCTCTATAGAGAATCGTTCAACCGCCTATAGCCTGTTGTGTCTGCCCCTCGCATTCTTGCCGCTTCACCTGACCACCGGACAAAACAGAAGCTTCTGTACCCGGCCTTGCCTGTAAGGCTTTCTCCGGCCCTGGCCATCTTTTTTCTCCATAACCCTGCAAAGAAACTCCTGGGCTCAATCCCTGGAAAGGCGCTGGATAATTTCGTTCGCCTTTTCCTAAAGCGCCTCCGGATCCTCACAGTTCAGATAGTTTCCGTCATAGTAAAGGATCCTACCGTCCACCATCGTCATCTTCACGTTCTGCTTGCTTCCGCTGTAAACGATGTTCTTGGCAATGTTGTTCAGAGGCTGCATATTGGGCTGATGCAGATCGATCATAATCATGTCCGCCTTTTTGCCGGGCGCCAGACAATCACAGTCATCTAGCCCCATCGCATGCGCGCCGTTGACTGTCGCCATCTTCAGCACCTCTCCCGCATCCACCGCGGAAGCGTTTTTATCGCGCAGCTTGGCCAGGCCGGTTGTCAAAAACATTTCACGGAACATGTCCAGGCAGTTATTGCTGGAAGCGCCGTCCGTTCCGATTCCCACCTGGATTCCCTTCTCAAGGAAGCGGGTGATCGGCGCGATTCCGCTGGCCAGTTTGGTATTGGATCCCGGGTTGGTGATGATATAAAGCCCCTTCTTTGCGAACAGATCCATATCCTCTTCCGTGAAATGCACACAATGATAGGCACCTCCGCCGTAATCGAACAGCCCAAGCGAGTCGAAAAAGGCCGGCGGCGTCATTCCATAGCGTTCCACACACTCCCTCGTCTCCAGTTCGGTTTCCGACATATGTGCGAACAGAGGCGCCTGGTACTTATGGATCAACTCCGATACCTGCTCCAGCAGCTCCTTCGGGCAGGTATACTCTGCATGCACGCCCATCATATAGCTGACAAGCGGATATTTGCCGTTCAGCTGATTGTAGCGTTCCTCCATCACTTCCAGCGCCGGGCCGAATTTATTCAAACCGCTCACCAGGACACAGCGCATCCCCATATCCTGACACGCCCTGGCAATATACTCCGGAGACAGATACATATCAAAAATAGAAGTCACACCTGAAGTCATATATTCCAGAATCGCCAGCTGGGTGAGGTCATAATTGTCCTGATCCGTCATCTTGGCTTCCAGCGGGAAAATCTTGGTATTCAGCCATTCCTGCAGGGGCATGTCATCCGCAAAGGAACGCATCGCCACCATGGCGGAATGGGTATGCGCGTTCTTAAATCCGGGCATCAGCACATTTCCCCGGCAGTCAATCTCCTCGTCCCAGTTTAATTCCTCCACCGCTGCACAGCCGTCCGTCTTTCGGTCTCCCACATACCAGATCCGGTCATCCTTCACCCATACCTCGCCTTCCAAGATGGAACATCCATCCGTCATGGGCATAATTCTCGCATTATAAAAACGTATATTCATTCGCCTTTCCTTCCTTTCCGTCTATCTTGCGCCGCCGCTTCCTGCCGGTCCGCTTTCCTGCTTCAGGTTTCCCGGGCCAAACCCTTTTGGCAGCAGTTCCCTCAGTTTATATACCCGGTATTCTTTTTCAGAAACCGCCGTTATGATCTCAAAGGTATCCGGATCGCAGAATTCCGCCATCACCTGCCTGCAGACGCCGCAGGGCGTCGTCTCCGCCAGGGCTTCCCCCTCCTTTCCGCCCACAACGGCGATCGCGCGGAAAGAACGAACACCCTCGCTGACCGCTTTAAAGAAGGCGGTACGCTCTGCGCAGTTGGTCGGGGTAAAAGCGGCATTTTCTATGTTGCAGCCCGTGAAAACAGCCGCTTTCACTCCGCCTTCTTCCTCCGGCCCTTCTTTTCCTGCGGCCAGCAGCGCCGCACCCACACAGAAACCGGAATAGGGCGCATAGGCCTTCTCCCTCGCCAGACATGCTTGTCCGATCAGTTCTGCATAATCTATCTTTGCACCGCTTTCTGCAGCCATCACAGCATCCCTCCGTCCATTATCAGAGCAGTTCGCCGAACTTTTTCACAGACTCCGTCACAAGCGTCCGGAACAGAGGGGCTGCAGCGTTCGCAGCTTCCTGAACCTCTTCGTGGGTCAGCGGGTTTTCCGTCATCCCTGCTGCCAGATTGCAAACACAGGAGATACAGCAGATGCGCATTCCCATATGGTTCGCAGCAATCGCTTCCACCACTGTGGACATCCCCACCGCATCCACGCCCAGTTTATGCAGAAGCTGAATCTCCGCCGGAGATTCAAAGGACGGGCCGGTCAGCTGCGCGTAAACGCCTTCCTGAAGCCGGATTCCCTGTTCCTTCGCCGCTTCCCGGATCAATTCCTGCATGCGCACGTCATAGACATGGGTCATATCCGGGAACCGCACGCCCAGTTCATCTATATTGGCTCCGATCAGCGGATTCGGCGCCCAAAGGGATACATGATCCTTCAGCATCATGAAGTCCCCCGCATGGAAAGATGGATTGATGCCGCCGGACGCATTGGTCAGAAACAGCAGCTTCGCCCCCATCAGCTTCATCAGGCGGGTGGGAAGCACCACATCGGATATGGGATAGCCTTCATAATAATGTACTCTGCCCTTCATGCACACCACAGGTATCTCGCCCACATAGCCGAATATGAATTTTCCGGCATGTCCCGGCACCGTGGAGACCGGGAATCCTTCGATTTCATGATAATCCAGTTCCGCCTCCACCCGAATATCATCCGCATAGTCCCCCAGCCCGGAGCCAAGGACGATCGCCACCTCCGGCTTAAAATCGATTTTCTGCCGAAAACTCTCATAACACTTCATTAATTTATCATATACGGGATTCATACAGGACCTCCTTTTTGATGAACGTTTTCTCTTTGAACCACCTTGTATAAGTATACCAGAATCTTCTTTTTCTGCCTAGCAAAATCGAAGGCGGACCACGACAAACGCATGAATGCTCTTACCGCCCAAATTATTCAGTCCATATCTTTT
>USKC01000244.1 GCA_900555195.1 uncultured Lachnospiraceae bacterium | reverse complement strand
CAGATTCCCTGTATGTACTCACAGATGCCAAAGAACATAAAAGAAGAAAGAACATTGCCTGTGCGCTTTTAATGATCCTTAGTATTCTGGTTATGATTGTCATCCCAAAATATGGAGTCTTTCTCATGCTGGGCATGATGGTTTTTAATGTGATTCAGTATCTTTTCAGCAAACAGGAGATCGAGACCTATCTGTCCTGCATCCGGAGCATTATGAGACTCCTGGAAGCGGCAAAAGAAACCTCTAAGCTTCCTATGCCGGAGCTGTCGGAGTATCTGGAGCGGATAAAAAGGGCCAGAAATGAACTTGGGCAGTTCAGCAGAGGGGCGGGGCTTGTAATGAACAGAAGTGACGCGGGCGGCGGCCTGGAGACGATTATTCTGGACTATATCCGCATGATCTTTCATGTAGACATGATAAAGTTTAACAGTATGCTCAAAGAACTTCAGAAACACTTTGGAGCGGTGGAAACACTGATGGAGACGTTTGGGTTTCTGGACAGCTGCATCGCCTTGGCCTCTTTCCGGGAGGCTATGCCCTATACCTGTATCCCCCAGTTTGAAGAGCCGGGGAAGCGTGCCGCCATGGAGGTGACAAATCTGTATCATCCTCTCATCAAAGAACCGGTTGCCAACAGTATTTCCGTAGCAGGAGGAACCCTGGTTACCGGCTCCAATGCCTCCGGAAAATCAACGTTTTTGAAGAACGTTGCCGTGAATGCCATCCTGGCACAGACGATTGGACTGTGTGTAGCCACAGAATACAAAAGCTGCTATCTGCGGGTAATGACTTCTATGGCACTCAGGGATGACCTGCAGAGCGGTGAGAGCTATTATATTGTGGAAATCAAGTCCCTGAACCGGATTTTAGAAGCCACCCGGGAGACTACACCGCTGCTCTGTGTGATTGACGAGGTGCTGAGGGGAACGAATACCATTGAGAGAATCGCTGCATCCTCCAATATTCTGGCAGCTCTGTGCCGGGATCACGTCCTTTCCTTCGCGGCAACTCATGACATTGAGCTGTCCTATATGCTAAAATCGCTGTACACAAATTATCATTTTGAAGAAGAGGTCAAGGAGCACGATGTAGTCTTCAACTATCTGCTGAAAAAGGGGCGGGCCACCACCAGAAATGCCATCCGGCTTCTTGAGATGATAGGTTATGACCAAAAGATAATAGAGAACGCCAAACGGGCGGCTGAAATTTTTGAGAAAAAGGGAGCCTGGGCTCCTGTGAAAAAAGAGGAGGGGCAATGTTAGTAAAAATATATACAGACGGATCCGCCAGAGGAAACCCTGACGGGCCGGGAGGATACGGGACAGTCCTTCACTATACAGACAGTAAGGGACAGCTTCACAAGCGGGAATACTCCCAGGGATATAAGCGAACCACCAATAACCGGATGGAGCTGATGGCTGCCATTGCAGGCCTGGAGGCGCTGAACCGTCCCTGCCGGGTGGAACTGTATTCAGATTCCAAATACCTGGTGGATGCCTTCAATCAGCACTGGGTTGACAGCTGGCTGAAAAAGGGCTGGAAACGGGGAAAGAATGAACCCGTAAAAAATGTGGACCTTTGGAAACGGCTGTTAAAAGCAAAGGAGCCTCACCAGGTAACATTCATCTGGGTCAAAGGCCACAACGGCCATGAGGAGAATGAGAGATGTGACTTTTTGGCCACCCAGGCCGCTGATTCCGGGGATCTCATCGAAGACACGGTGCAAGAATTTGGCTTGAAATAGGCGTTATCCTATGATATGATTAACGACAGAAAATATTGCGTCCGACAGGATATGATTCATATAGAACTCCGGAAAAAGGACCAAGGATGAAAACAGGAGGTAATAACAACGTGCAGAAATATGGAGTAAATGAACTTCGTAAAATGTTTTTAGAATTTTTTGAGAGCAAAGGACATTTGGCAATGAAGAGTTTTTCTCTGGTGCCTCACAATGACAAGAGTCTGCTTTTGATCAATTCTGGTATGGCTCCCTTAAAGCCGTACTTTACAGGAGCTGAGGTTCCGCCGAGAAAAAGAGTGACAACCTGCCAGAAGTGTATCCGCACTGGAGATATTGAGATAGTAGGAAAGACAGCCCGCCACGGTACATTCTTTGAAATGCTGGGCAATTTTTCCTTTGGAGATTATTTTAAAAAAGAGTCCATCGCGTGGACTTGGGAATTTCTTACGGAAGTGATCGGCCTGGAACCGGATCGCCTCTATCCCTCTATCTACCTGGATGATGAAGAAGCCTTTGAGATCTGGAATAAAGATATCGGAATCGCACCCGAGCGCATCTTCCGCTTTGGAAAGGAAGATAATTTCTGGGAGCATGGGGCAGGTCCCTGCGGTCCCTGTTCCGAAGTTTATTACGATCGCGGGGAGAAGTTCGGCTGCGGAAAACCAGACTGTACCGTAGGCTGCGACTGCGATCGGTATATGGAAGTGTGGAATAACGTATTTACCCAGTTTGACAATGACGGAAACGGAAATTATACAGAGCTGGATTATAAGAATATTGACACCGGTATGGGGCTGGAGCGTCTTGCAGTAGTGGTACAGGAGGTGGATTCTATCTTCGATATAGATACCATAGAAGCCCTGCGGAACAAGGTCTGTGAGATTGCCAAGGTGACCTATAAGGAGAATGAAGAGCAGGATGTCTCTATTCGTCTGATTACTGACCATATCCGTTCCACGACTTTTATGATCTCTGACGGAATTATGCCTACAAACGAGGGACGAGGCTACGTCCTGCGCCGTCTGATCCGCCGGGCGGCCCGCCATGGCCGTCTCCTTGGAATCGAAGGCCGTTTCCTTGCAAAATTAAGCGCCACCGTCATCGAAGAATCCAAGGACGGATATCCGGAGCTGGAGGAAAAGAAGGACTTTATCTTTAAGGTGCTTTCTCAGGAAGAAGAGAAGTTCAACAAAACGATTGACCAGGGGCTTGGAATCCTCTCCGAACTTTCCGCCCAGATGGAGAAGGACGGCAAGACGGAGCTTTCCGGTGAGGATGCGTTCCGCCTCTATGATACTTATGGGTTCCCGCTGGATCTGACCAAGGAAATCCTGGAAGAGAAGCACTTTGGTGTGGACGAGGACGGATTTGCCAAGTGCATGACTGAGCAGAAGGAAAAAGCCCGTGCTGCAAGAAAGGTCACCAACTATATGGGAGCGGACGCCACTGTCTATGAGCAGATCGACGCGGCCATTACTTCTGAATTCGTAGGTTATGACCGCTTGGCATGGGAATCTGCCATCACGGCGATGACAACGGAAGATGAGGTGGTGGAAGCCCTGACGGACGGGGAAAGCGGCACCATCATCACCCGGCAGACCCCTTTCTATGGAACGATGGGCGGCCAGTGCGGCGACACGGGAGTTATCCGCACCGCAGAAGGGGAATTTGAAGTGCAGGACACCATTCATCTCCTTGGCGGCAAGATCGGACATGTGGGGAAGATGACTAAAGGCATGCTGCGCATGGGCGATCAGGTTGAACTCGTTGTGGATGCGAAGAAGAGAGCGGATACCTGTAAGAATCACAGCGCTACCCATTTGCTTCAGAAAGCGCTGCGTACGGTGTTGGGTTCCCATGTGGAACAGGCAGGCTCCTATGTGGATGCCGGGCGTCTGCGTTTCGACTTCAGCCATTTCTCAGCCATGACGCAGGAAGAGCTGAAGAAGGTTGAGCAGATCGTAAATGATGAAATTGCAGCGCATCTTCCGGTTGAAACCAGCGTCATGACGTTGGAAGAGGCGAAGAAGACCGGAGCAATGGCCCTGTTCGGAGAGAAGTACGGCGATACGGTGAGAGTCGTGAAGATGGGAGATTTCTCCACGGAGCTGTGCGGCGGAACGCATGTGGCGAATACAGGCGATATTGCGGTGTTTAAGATTCTGTCAGAAAGTGGTGTGGCTGCTGGCGTGAGGAGGATCGAAGCCCTTACCGGGCCGGGTGTGTTTGCATACTATGCAGAGCAGGAAGCGCGGCTGGAAGAGGCGGCGAGAATTGTAAAGGCCACACCGGCCGGACTTGCGGAGAAGCTGGAACACCTGATGGCTGAGGTGAAGCGGCTGAGCGCAGAGAATGAATCTCTGAAGAGCAAAGCGGCGCGGGATGCGCTCGGAAATGTAATGGATCAGGTTCAGGAAGTGGAGGGCGTCCGTCTGTTGGCAGCGCGCGCGGACGGCGTGGATATGAACGGCTTGAGAGAATTAGGCGATCAGTTGAAGGAGAAGCTGGGTGAAGGTGTGATTGTCCTTGCATCTGAGAAGGACGGCAAGGTGAACCTGGTGGCGATGGCTACAGAGGAAGCGATGGCCAAAGGTGCCCATGCGGGCAACCTGATCAAGGGAATTGCCGCTCTCGTAGGAGGAGGCGGCGGTGGACGCCCGAATATGGCGCAGGCGGGAGGCAAGAACCCTGCCGGAATCGCCCAGGCGATCGCGGAGACTGCGAAGGTGCTGGAAGGACAGCTGAAAGCTTCTTTGTAGTTTGGGCAGAGTTCCCGAAAATTGCCCATTCCCGGAGCGGATGCTGGGAATGGGCTGATGTGGAAGAGAGGGCAGATGGAAACCAAAAAACCGCATATTATTATTTTTAACCCGGATCAGATGAGGGCGGATAGCCTGGGACATTTGGGAAATGCTGTGGCTCAAACACCGTTTTTAGATTCGTTCGCCCGGACAGAGGCGGTATCATTTGGAAATGCGTTTTGCCAGAATCCGGTCTGTGTGCCCAGTCGCTGCAGTTTTTTACCGGGCTCTATCCCCATGTACATGGGCATCGGACAATGGCATATCTGCTGCATCCGGGAGAAAGCAGTCTGTTCAGCCAGTTAAAGCAGGCAGGGTATTATGTTTGGATGAACGGGCGCAATGATTTGTTGGCCGGGCAATACCCGGAACTGGCAGTAGAGCATGCGGATGAAATATTTTGGCCGTAGTCTGGTGCCGGTTTTAGAAGAGCCTGATAAGGAACAGCGGGAATTTGTTTGCTGCGAAGGAGGGCGTCTTCAGGGGGAAATTTATGCGGATGAGTTCCATTCTTTAAAGAATATCGGGAAGAGTGATT
>USKC01000243.1 GCA_900555195.1 uncultured Lachnospiraceae bacterium | reverse complement strand
CTGGCACAGTGGCTATGAGGAAAGGGACTGGGAACCTGTCGGTAGGCAGAAGCAGGTCTATACAAGCGGCACCCATACCTATAAGGGGAGCACGTCGCTGACGATACAGAATCTGGAGCCGGGGCGGCCCTGCGGGCTGAAGCAGGGAGGGATCCATCTTCAGGCGGGACGGGAATACAGACTGACCCTCTTCGCGGGCGTGAAAGGAAATCTGAAGAGCGCAGGACTGAACGGTTTTGGGAATCCTGATTATTCTGAAGAGACGTATCCTGTCACGATCCGTATCGGAGAGGCGGAGCATGTGGTGATGCTGACGAACGCTGCCCGGAAAATGGAATGGACTTTTACGGCGGATAAGACGGAAGTGACGGAGATTTCCATCCTCTTCACCTTTGAAGGAACGATTGTCCTGGCCTGCGCTTCCCTGATGCCTGCGGACAATGTGAACGGATGGAGAAGGGATGTGATCGAGCGTCTGAGGGAAGTATCCCCCAGCGTGGTGCGCTTCCCGGGCGGCTGTTTTGTCAGTTTCTATAACTGGGAAGCTTCCATCGGAGACCGGGATACGAGGGAACCGCAGGAAAGCTTTTACTGGGGCGGCCTGGAAGAAAACGATGTGGGACTGGATGAATTCATGGAATTATCCAGACAGGTGGGGTTTAAGCCGCAGATCTGTTTTAATATGATGACGTCCTATCCGTTCAAGGCGAGGCAGCTGGTGGAATATCTGAATGCGCCGGCGGACGTCGGGATGGGATGCCTGCGGAAGCAAAACGGCCATGAAGAACCCTATGGCGTGAAGCTGTTCGAGATGGACAACGAACCGGATCGGAAATGGACCGCTGTACAGTATGCAGAAGCGTGCGTCCAGTTTGCCAGGCAGATGCGCCTTGCAGATCCGAACATTGAATTGATGATGGCAGCATATACCTATGACAGGGCTTTGCTGCCCATGATGCTTGAGATTGCAGGAAAAGATATCAATTATGTGATCTACCGACAGGGGGATCCCCAATTCGTGCACAGCGTCCTTCCAGTCATTGAAGCATATAATAAAAAGAACGGCACCTCCATCAAGCTGGTGAATACGGAATGGCTGCCTTCCTGCAGGAGCGAGGAACCATTTGAGGATCCAAAAGTGCCCATGGACTACCGGTGGAGGGGCAGGATCACCAATGATTACAGGGATATTTTCTCCACACAGCAGATGAGTTGGAACTACGCGTTAAACGGCGCCCACAGGCTTTTGGATTATATGAGCTACGGCGGGGAATTCGCCCTGGCCAATTTCAACAACATGTGCAACACCTGGGGGCAGAACGTGATCGAAGCGACGAAGGACACCTGTTATTTGTCCTGCATGGGCAGGGTATTTTCGTTCTTTGCATCCTGCTTCATGCCGTGCACAGCCTCCGTTATGGAATGCGATGAGGACGGAATCTTCGCCCTGCTCACCCGGGATGCGGATGATAAGGCGTGCAGGCTGTATCTTATTAACCATTCCGGCAGGGAAAGGGAAATCGAACTTCCGGAAGGAGACTGGAAGGTCCTGGCCGGTCTGCTGGGAACGTCCAGGCTCTATGGGGAGAAGGAGAACCGGTCGGTGGTAAAGGAATATGCGCCGAAGATATCTGGAACTTCTGTTCAGATGGCGCCACTCAGCCTTGTATGCCTGATCGATGAGGGCAAAACGGCAGCGGAATAGGAAGGTTTGGATGAGAAGAAGCCTGAGAAGATGAGGCGCAGAAGCGGCGTTTGGATATCTTTGACAGCGATAAGGAAGAAAATGGATAATTGCAGGATGGCGCAGCACTTGGCTGTGCCATCCTGTTTATTATACCGAAAAGAAAAAATCCCTCTTTACTCTGACGTTACGTTATCGTTTATAATGTCTTTACACGGGAGGAAGAATCATGCGAACGGTAAAGGAAGTCAGCAAACTCACAGGGGTAAGTGTGCGCACACTGCATTATTATGATGCCATTGGGCTTTTGAAGCCTACAGAAGTGACCGAAGCAGGCTATCGGCTGTATGACGATACAGCGCTTTGCCGCCTGCAAAATATTTTGCTGTTTCGTGAACTGCAGTTTCCTCTGAAAGAAATCAAAGTAATTCTTGACAGCCCAAACTTTGATCCGGCAGAAGCGCTGTCCCAGCAAATTGCATTGCTGGAATTGCAGTATAAGCATCTGGGGGAGCTGATTTCTTTCGCCCGCGAAATCCAGAAAAAAGGAGTAAGGGAAATGGACTTTCACGTTTTCGACAAAAGCGAGATGGAACAATATAAGGCGGAAGCCAAAGCGAAATGGGGCGACACCAAAGCGTACCAGGAGTATGAACAGAAGCAGAGGGGCGGACATGATTTTCGTGAAACAACATCGCAGCTGATGAATTTGTTTATTGAAATCGGGGCGCTCAGGCAGCTTCCGCCTGCTGATGAAGCGGTACAGGAAAAAATCGGCGCGCTGCAGACCTTTATTACAAACAACTACTATACCTGTACGGATGAAATTTTTTACGGATTGGGACAGATGTACGTCCAGGATGAACGCTTTCAGCACAACATCGATCAAGCGGGCGGCGAGGGTACGGCTGAATTCGTAAAGGAGGCCATAGAGGTTTATTGTTCTAAGGCGTAAATGTAATGGCTGCAGCGGAGCGGATATGTCGTTTTATCCGTGTAGGAGTGGCGCTTTATTAGGATATTGAAACCCTGCAGGTTATTTGATAGAATTTTATCAACAGTTCCAAAGGGGACAATCCGCCTGCATGAAAAAGGCATGCAGGATGGATGAAAATGCGTGATGGAAGAAGCGAACAGGAGGAACGGGAAATGAGGTACAGACAATTAGGGAAAACAGGCCTTATGGTCAGTGAGATCGGGCTTGGGGGAGAATGGCTGGAACGCCATGGAAAAGAGGAAGTGGCGCAGGTCATTCATCGCTGCGCGGAATTGGGAATCAATATCCTGGATTGCTGGATGTCAGAACCGAATGTGAGAAGCAATATCGGCGCGGCCCTGGAGGGACAGCGTGAAAAGTGGATCATTCAGGGACATATCGGTTCCACCTGGCAGAATGGCCAGTATGTGCGCACCCGTGATCTGGCACAGGCGGAGGCGGCGTTTGAAGATCTCCTGGAAAGAATGCGCACAGATTATATCGATCTTGGCATGATTCATTTTGTGGATGAAGAAGCGGAATTTCACCGCATCATGGAAGGGCCCTTCCTCGCATATGTGAAGGAACTGAAGGCACAGGGGAAGATCCGGCATATCGGGATGAGCACCCATAATCCGGCGGTCGGGAAGCTGGCTGCCGCCTCGGGTGAGATTGAGATGCTTCTTTTCAGCGTGAATCCCGCATTTGACCTGCTGCCTGCCAGCGAGGATCTGAATGAATACTTTAAGGACGAGTACGAAGAATCCCTGGGAGGCATCGATCCGCAGCGGGAAGAACTGTACCGGCTTTGTGAAAGACAGGGCGTGGGGATCACGGTGATGAAAGGGTATGCCGGGGGAAGGCTGTTTGATGCGGCCACCTCTCCCTTTGGCGTTGCCCTTACGCCGATCCAATGCTTGCATTATGCGCTGACGCGCCCTGCTGTTGCGAGTGTGATGGCCGGGTGTGAGACACCTGCGCAGGTGGAAGAAGCGGCGGCCTATGAAACGGCGGATGAAGAGGCCAAGGATTACGCCAGTGTGCTGGCGAAGGCCCCTAAGCACGCATATTACGGGCAGTGTACCTACTGCGGCCATTGTGCGCCCTGTCCGGCTGGCATTGATATCGCCATGGTGAATAAACTGTACGATCTGGCGGATATGCAGGAAGAGGTCCCGGCCACCCTGCGGGCCCATTATGAAGGATTATCCGCTTCCGCCGCGGACTGCATCCGCTGCGGAGGCTGTGAGTCGCGCTGCCCATTCGGCGTGAAAGTGGTGGAACGGATGGAGAAGACGGCGCAACGTTTTGCGTGAGCAGAGGGCAGCGTTTAAATGGCCTTCCTGAACGGTTGCCGCGCTTTTTCATAGAGATTGACACAGGCCGTCTTCATCTTTATAATGAATGGAACAAGAAAGACAGGCGGCAGGAGGTATCAGATGACATTTGTATATCCGGCGGTTTTTACCCCGAAGGAAGATGGGACAGGCTACCAGGTGCATTTCCCGGATTTGGAATGCTGTGAAGCATTTGGCGCGGACATGGAGGATGCGATTGAGAATGCTGCGGATGCAGCCTATAATTGGATCGCTTCAGAATTGGAGGAAGAGGACTGCATGCTTCCCAATCAGACGGCGGTGGAAGATATTCTGCTGCAGGAAGGGGAAGAGGTGCGCAGGATCATGGTGCGTATCAAGCTGCTTCCGGATAATGACTGAGAATCGGTTCGGACATTTTTAAGAAAAGTAAGAAAAAGAGGGAGCAAGGCCGCGAGGCACTGCTCCCTTTTGAATGGACGGAGTTCATAAAAAGCACGCTGCTTGTATCGATTCATCCGCTTGTTCGGATAAATGGCCGGAAATAGACGGCTCACCCTTGGGCATGTTTCTTGATCGCCTCAAAGCTTTCCGAGCTGATGACATGTTCGATCTTACAGGCATCTTCTGCCGCGATCTTCGGATCCACGCCAAGCCGGGTGAGCCAGGCGGTCAGCAGTTCATGCCGCTCATAGATCATCTCAGCGATGGCGCGGCCGGAATCGGTCAGGTAGATATATCCTTCTTTGGTTACGGTAATATGATTTTTCTCCCGAAGATTCTTCATGGCAACGCTTACGCTGGACTTCTTAAACCCCAATTCTTCCGCCACATCCACGGAACGCACGACGGGATGGGACTTGCTTAAAACCAGTATAGTTTCCAGATAATTTTCTGCTGATTCATTTGCATGTATCATAATAACCCCTTATCCTGTTCAGAATGTTTTATTGAATCTTTTCCGACGTACCAAGTATAACATATGGAGAGGGGAACGGCAAATAGAAATAGCGGATGAGGAAGACGGAACGGCATATGCGGAGGGCTGAGTAGCAACGGAGCACAAGAATCCTTCAATAAAATTGCTTGACAACGAACAATAGTTAGCATATACTAACAAGATTATTTGTTCCAAACACTTGTTAGTATATGCTAACTATTGT
>USKC01000242.1 GCA_900555195.1 uncultured Lachnospiraceae bacterium | reverse complement strand
GCTGCTCGGCCAGATGATGCGCAACTATGATACGCCCGTTGCGGTCAGCGGTACACACGGAAAGACAACGACCACTTCCATGATCTCAGAAATCCTTTTGGCCGCTCAGACAGATCCGACTATCTCCGTGGGCGGAATCTTAAAGTCCATTCATGGAAACATCCGCGTAGGGCATTCCGGACTTTTTGTAACCGAAGCCTGTGAATATACCAACAGCTTTCTGAGCTTCTTTCCGAAAATCGGGATCATTCTTAATATAGAAGAGGATCATCTTGACTTTTTTAAAGATCTGGAAGACATTCGCGCCTCCTTCCGGCGGTTTGCGCAGCTGCTGCCTGAAGACGGCCTGCTTCTCATCAACGGAGGCATAACCCAGCCGGAAGAGATCATCCAAGATCTGCCCTGCCAGGTGCTCACTTTCGGTTCCTCGCCGAAGAACGATTATTTCTATTCCGATCTGTCCTATGACGAGATGGCCTGCGCCGCTTTTACGCTCCACACACCGTCGGGCAGCTTTCCTGTCCGGCTTTCAGTGCCCGGAGAACACAATGCCCTTAACGCGCTCGCCGCTCTCGCCCTGGCAGATTACCTGAAGCTGGATATGGCAAAAGCCGCATCCTCCCTTCTGTCTTTCCATGGCACTGACCGCCGTTTTGAATACAAGGGCTCCATAAACGGCGTCACCATCATAGACGATTACGCACACCATCCCACAGAGATCGCAGCCACGCTGCATGCGGCAGCCAATTATCCCCACCGCAGGCTCTGGTGCGTGTTCCAGCCCCATACCTATACCCGCACCAAAGCGTTTTTAAAAGAATTTGCCCACTCTCTGTCTTTGGCGGATCAGGTAATTCTGGCAGATATCTATGCAGCCAGAGAAACGGATACCCTGGGCATCAGTTCGCGCACCCTGCAGGAAGAGATCGCAAAACTCGGTACACCCTGCCACTATTTCCCCACTTTTGGAGAAATCGAAGCATTTATTTTAAAAAATTGTACCCCCGGCGACCTGTTGATAACTATGGGGGCCGGAGATGTCGTAAACATCGGGGAAAACCTGCTGAAACAATAAGTTATCCACATTATCCACATTTTTCATGTGTATGAAAGGTGTGGATATTTTTTTATCCACATACCCGATTTTCCGAACTTCTTTCTACTCATCCACAATATCCACATTATCCACATTTTCCTGAAACGCCGTTGTTTACTGGGGTTTTCGGCAATTTGACTGTTTCTTTTTCCATATGTGTATGATATAATTTGCTTGCTTAAAATATGAATGCCGCTTCCTCCCGCTTTCGTTTGAAAGCTTCATCAATATGACTGAGCAGGAAAAAGGCGGTTCGGTTTCCTCCGGACTGTTGCAGGAAATGGACTGCGGCCAAGGAATAGGTGAGAACATGAGTTGTCTGAAGATTTATCAGGATAACTATACGGACGCTACCATTGTGTCCAATCGTTTTATTGATGAATACATGGCTGAAGCGAACGACGCACAGTTGAAAATTTATCTTTACCTTCTTCGGATGATGCATTCGGGAAGGTCTGTCGGCATTTCTGAAATTGCCGATGCATTTAATCATACAGAAAAGGATGTCATGCGCGCGCTGAAATACTGGGAGAAACGGGACGTTCTCCTTTTGGAATACGATGCTGACAGGAATCTGTCCGGAATCCGGCTTTTGGATCTTGCCGGAAGGGAATCTGCGCAGCCTTCCATATCCCAGGCCTCTCTGCGCCCTGCTTCCATGCAGGAATCCGATACGGCCCGCACCGTGCAGACGGCATCTGCTTCTATGGTGCAGCAGCCTCAGGAACAGGATTTTCAGGCGGTTTCTGCACCTGCGCAGCCTTCCAAAGCTGCGCCCTCTTCCGCTTTCTCCAAGCCTTCCTATACGTTGGATGAACTGAAGGCCTTTCAGGAGAATGAGTCCACGGCTCAGCTGCTTTTCATTGCAGAACAGTATCTGGGCAGAACGCTCAGCCCTTCCGATATGAAGTCAATCCTCTTCTTTTCAGACAAGCTTCATTTTTCCTTTGATCTGATCGATTACCTTCTTCAGTACTGCATCGAGCGGGGCAAGAAAGATTTAAGATACATGGAAAAGGTCGCCATCAGCTGGGCGGAGGCGCATGTTACCACTCCGGCGGAGGCGGAAAGCCACTCAAGCAAATATGACAGAACCGTTTATACCATCATGAATGCCCTCGGCAAGTCCAGTTCCCCCACCAGACGCGAGGCGGAGTACATTCGCCGTTGGAGGGAGGAATACGGATTCGAGCCTTCTATTATCATAGAGGCCTGTGAAAGAACGGTTTTGGCCACTGATAAGCACCGTTTTGAATATGCGGACAAGATCCTTTCTTCCTGGAAGGAAGCGGGAGTTCATCATGCTGCGGATATTGCCCGCCTGGACGCGAGTTTCCAGAAAGAACGTCCGGCTAGGCAGGCTCCTGCCCGCTCTGCAGAGAAGTACAACCGGTTTATGCACAATAGCTATGATTATGATGCGCTTGAAAAAGAGCTTCTTCATAATTAGTCCTGCAGGATTTACTTTTCGGGCAAAGCAGGCTTTTGCACAGGTGCGGATATTTTCATCCGCCTGTCTATCATGAGGAAGGAGAACATCCGTGGCTTTAACGAATACTCAGTATAATACCATCATGAGGCTGTACGAGCAGAGGCAGACCAAAAACCGTCATCTGCGCGAGGAACGGCTTAATTTTGTTTATCAGAACGTCAGCGGTTACCGCAGTTTGGACGAATCTGTTGCTACGCTTTCGGTCGCTCAGGGCAAGAAGCTGCTCAATGGGGATCCGAATGCGCTGTCCGTGCTCAGGGAAAAGCTTCATCTTCTTACGCAGGATAAGCAGAGGCTTCTCCGAGAAGCCGGGCTTCCTGAAGATTATCTGGAGCCCGTATACGACTGTCCTGACTGTAAAGATACCGGATATGTCAACGGCAGGAAATGCCATTGCTTTAAACGGGCTGAAATTTCCCTGCTGTATCAGCAGTCCCATCTGGAAGACGTGCTGAAAACGGAAAATTTTGATAATCTGTCCTATGAATTCTTTGATGAAGACAGCATCGGCGCCTTTCGGGCCGTGGTTTTGAAATGCCGTGCTTTCGCTGATTCCTTTGGAAAAAAAACACAGAATCTGTTTCTCTATGGGACGGTCGGCACCGGCAAGACGTTCTTAAGCAACTGTATCGCCCGCGAAGTGCTTGAAAGCGGTCATTCCGTGATCTATTTCAGCGCGTCCATGCTGTTCGATACGCTTTCACGCAGCGCTTTTGATTATAAGAACCAGGAGAATCTGGATTACTTATATAATGATCTATACAACTGTGACCTGCTGGTAATTGATGATCTGGGAACGGAGCAGAGCACGCCTTTTACGCTCTCTCATCTGTTCACCTGTCTGAACGAACGCATTAAGCTGGGAAAATCCATGATTATTTCCACGAACCTTTCGCTCCCAGAGTTAAAGGACCGGTATCAGGACAGAATTTTTTCCAGAATCACCAGCGGCTTTGAATTCTGTAAGCTCACAGGACCGGATATCCGGATGCACAAGAAAAGATTAGCAAACAGAAAGTGAGGACCCTCCCCATGGCGGAAGAAAAAAGAAACCTGGAAACGATTCCTGCTGGCTCCCTTGGCATCATCACCCTGCCGGGTTGCCAAACTCTCGGCGAACAGATCGATCATTATCTTGTGAAATGGCGCCGTGAAAGGGAAAGCGAGCATAAGAACAGCCTGGCATTTGCCGGATATCAGCGTGATTCCTATCTGTTAAAGAGCAAAGTTCCGCGGTTTGGAACAGGCGAAGCCAAGGGTGTCATTCTGGAATCCGTTCGCGGCATGGATCTCTACATTCTCGTTGATGTTGTGAACCACAGCCTGACCTATTCCCTCTGCGGACACGAAAATCACATGTCCCCGGATGACCACTATCAGGATCTGAAGCGCATCATCTCCGCGGTAGGAGGAAAAGCCAGAAGGATCAACGTGATCATGCCTTTCCTTTATGAAAGCAGGCAGCACAAGCGTTCCAGCCGGGAATCCCTCGACTGCGCCATCGCTTTGCAGGAACTTGTGAAGATGGGCGTTGAGAATATTATCACCTTTGATGCCCGCGATCCGAGGGTGCAGAACGCGATCCCGCTCCACGGATTCGAGACGGTACGGCCTTCTTACCAGTTCATCAAAAACCTGCTCCGCAATCAAAAGGATCTGTGCATCGATTCCGATCATATGATGGTGATCAGCCCGGACGAAGGCGGCATGAGCCGCGCGATCTACATCGCCAATGTCCTGGGGCTCGACATGGGAATGTTCTATAAGCGCCGGGATTATACCTGCGTCGTAAACGGCCGCAATCCCATCGTTGCCCATGAATTCCTCGGCTCCGATGTAAAGGGCAAGGATATGATTATCATTGATGATATGATTTCCTCCGGAGAAAGCGCGCTGGAAGTAGCTGCCGCTCTGAAGAAACGGAATGCCCGCAAGATCTTCATCTGCTCCACCTTCGGCTTGTTCACAAATGGTCTGGAAATCTTCGATGACGCCTATCAAAAGGGTATCATCGACCGCGTCCTGACCACCAACCTGATTTATCAGTCTCCGGAACTTCTGGAACGCGACTGGTATGTGAACTGCAACATGAGCAAGTATGTGGCCTATTTGATCGATACATTAAACCACGATACCTCCATCAGTGATCTTCTGGATCCCAATGACAAGATCCAGAATCTGCTGGCAAAATACAGGAAGAATTAAGCGCGCGGCGGCTTTTCTCATTTCTGCCGTAATATGGGGCCATTGTTCCATGGGTGAGGAATCATCCCTGGAGCAATGGCCCTTTTTATGCACGCACATGCCAAGCGGTCAGGCAAAATGGTTACTACTCAGCCCTCCGCATATGCCGTTCCGTCTCCCTCGCTTGTGACACCTGGTTCCCCAGGCACGGGCATCCGGCTTCTGCGGCGTGGGGGTTGGCTGCATTCTTTTTCCGCAAACCACTTTAAAAATTGGCTGTTTCTAAGTCTTGCATGTGGGAAGTCCACCCGCATTGCGGCTAAACTCCGCCCCTATGGGGCGTCAGACAACGCCGCCAGAGCGTGCGGGT
>USKC01000241.1 GCA_900555195.1 uncultured Lachnospiraceae bacterium | reverse complement strand
ATAGGGAACCCCTCTGAATACGGCGACCCGCGGATCCCATCCATGAACCCCCTGCAGTTTCCCATTTTCCACAATTACCTGCAAATTTTCCATACCTTCTCCTTTCCCCAATTCCTGTTATCTGCTACAAAACCAGCTTTCTTTTAAAAAAATCAAGCACAATATCATAATAACCCTGGCCCTTGAAAAAACCATGCCCCTGCCCGGGAACCAGCACAAAAGTCGCGTCATGTCCATATTTCAGCAGCGCGTCATAATAGTTATAGGAAAATTCCGGCGAAACCGCCTGGTCGGAATCCCCATGCATCAAAAGATACGCCGGCTGATCCTGCGCCACATAAAAGATCGGACTGATATCCATGGAAAGCTGCGGCGCTTCTTTTCCGGGCCTTCCAAACATCTGTATAAAAATTTTTTCCTGTTCTTCGTTTTTATGTCCGTCTCCGCCTTTCTTTTGCCACGGCATCAGCGTCAGCCGGATTCCAAGCTGCCTGGCCCTCTCCTGCACCTCCGGACAGGCATACGCTCCCATATGCGTCATATCTCCACCGCAATACCAGTCGCATACCGCCTTTACCCGGCTGTCGTATTTCTCCCATCCTCCTTTCCCTTCCAGGCGGGGATTCCCATAAGAAGCCCCTGTCAGGGCTGCGAGCTGTCCTCCGGCTGATTCTCCCCAAATCCCAATACAGTCCGGTTCAATTCCAAGTTCCTTCGCATGTGCCTTTAGGAAGCGGACGGCGCATTTGCAATCTTCTATGGGGGCCGGAAACGGCGCTTCCGTTACCAGGCGATAGTCTATACTAGCACAGACAAATCCCATCCGGCAGGCCTGAACCAGCGCGTTTACCGGACGGTACTTTTTTGTCAGTTCCTTTATGCTCCAGCCTCCTCCGTGAACCCAAATGATCGCGGGGCTTTTCTCTCCTGTCTTTTTCCGTGGAATCATCAGATCCAGATACATGGGATGGTTTCCTCCCATCCCATAGGGTACGTCTTCATAAAAGCCGATCCCCTGGGCATCCCAATCTGTCCTGAATTCCTCTCCAACGCCAGTTTCCTCTCCGACTAATCTGCTTATATGAAACATCTTTCCCTCCATGCCGATATTGCTGCTAAAATCCCATCAGGCAGTCCGAACATCCTCATTATAAAGAATACAGGATAACAAAAATATGCAAAAACAGATTCTCACTGTCGTAGTTTCTGATATACATATAGAAACCCTCCAGAAAAAGTCAAATACTTTCCCGGTCTTGAACTTTCTCTGACTGTCTGGCTGCCATCCAATCTACACGCCCCCTCAAAAAGGAACGGGGCATCACATCAGCCCCGTTCCTTTCAGTATGCTCCATATGTAAGGCGCCCCAAACATCGACAGCTGTTTAGGCCCCCTGATCGGCTCCCCCGCCTCCTGGGCGGCTTTCATTTTCTCATAAGCGCGCAGGATGGTGGCCAGGGTGATGGACTTTTCCTTCCGGTCGCAGAAAAGTTCTCTTCCTTTCACCGTATAGGTAAACGGCAGCTTCTTGCTCGTATAAAACTGCTGCCCGGCGTACAGTTCGATCACCTTCCACAGCCTTGCGCCGGTTTCCTCCGGATTCCTGCAGTTTTTAACCGCATTGACCGCCTTTTCCTGTTTCTCTCTCAGCCCGTTTTCCATAAACACCCTCTCCAGGCCCTTTATCCTATGCCTGCTCCTTCCTTTTGCATCCATTATATATGGAGGAAGGATATACGCCAAGACTATGAGGGTATTTTTTTACAACTTTTTTATAGTATTGAATAATGTCTCAGACCGTCAGCCGGAAGGCGCCCAGGCGGGCTGAAAGAGGGGGCATGCCTGGCGCCTTCTGGCAGGGCGGGCTGAACGCTACAGTTCCAGGCGATCCGCCTCTGCCCATCCTGGATACATTATTTCTGAAATACCAGCGAAAGGAAATCCCGGATGCATTTTCTCCAGACGTTCCAGTCATGGCCGCCTTCATATTCTTTGCGCACGCAGTTGATGTGGTGTTCATCGCAGAATACATCATCCGCTGCAAACTTATCCCAGAATTCATCCTGCCGGCCCATGGCCCGGAAGAAAAGGTGCATGTTTTCATTAAAGTCCGGCGCCTTCATGGTCTCAAGATGGCTGTTGTCCGGCCCGTCATCCGTCAGGTCATGCATGAAACCGCTGAAAAGACCGGCCCAGGCAAAGAGTTCCGGATGCTTTCCCACCGTTATGCTCGTCTGCATGGAACCCATGGAAAGACCGGCCAGCGCACGGTTCTCCCGTCCGCTTTTTACCCGATAGGTTTTCTCTATGAAGGGAATGATGTCCTCCACAAGCTGCCTGACGAACAGGCGGGGAGCCAGCCAGGTCGCTCCATCTTCTCCCTCTTCCATGACCATGCCGTTGGCCATCACGATCAGCATGGGAACCGCCTGCTGCCCGGCAAGCAGATTATCCAGGATATGATTGACCTTCCCCTGCCAGATCCAACCGCGTTCATTTTCCCCGAATCCATGCTGCAGATACAGAACCGGATAGCTTTCCGTCCCGCCGTCATAGCCGGGAGGCGTATAGCACAGGCAGCTTTCCATCCTGTTCGTGACGGTGGAAAAGAAATATTCGTGACGAATGGTTCCATGCGCCACCTGATGCATCAGGCAGTAATCCTCCATCGGCCCCACTTCTATATAGTTGGCCGGCCTGCAGTGGCCATAGCCGATGGGCAGATAGGGGCTGAGCACCAGACAATTATCCACATACAGATGTACATAATAGAAACCCGGATCCAACGGAAGATCCACTACCCAGGTATCCTTTTCCGCTTCCAGGAAAGGATAGCGCATATTTCCGATCTGGATCTGCACATCTATGGCATTGGCAAAGCGAAGCCTTATATACGGCCTGCCTTCCGCCCGGTACATTAACCCCTCCTGGGATGAAGGCGGGACAGGTTTCTCCATTCCGCTCACCATAACGGGGCGGTTAAACGCGCAGGACTGTTCCGTCATGGCCGGATTGTCCAGCCATTCTTTATTTGCATCCATCTGCTCCCGCACCTCCAGCGTCAGTCCTTCCGTAGCCGCCTCTGCCTCAGAAAGCGTTTTCAGCACCCCGTCCAGATAACTGCCCAGGCGTTTCCGCCCCTTGGAAAGGCCCTCCACGATGATGTGAATCCTTCCCGCCGCCATGGTCAGGAACTCATAAATGTTATCCAACGACTCGCCGGACGAAGAAGGGATCGAAAGCTTGTCCGCAAGATACCTCTGCATTTCCTCTCTGGAACCGATCTCTTCAAAATTCAGCTTAATCATACTTTTCGTATTTCCTTTGTCCTCTTTTTTCTCCATCGCATCCCATCCCCTTACCTTCTCCCGATCGCCTTCTTCAGCTTGTTCCGGATGCGCCACAGAGCATTGTCCGTGCTTTTCGCATCCCTCCCAAGCACTCTGGCGATCTGCGTGCAGCTCATGCCGGTGATGTAGAGATCCAATACCTGCTTTTCAAATCCGCTCAGTTCTTTTTCTATGGTCTGCTCCAGATCCTCCACATTCTCCCGGTCGATCAAAAGTTCCTCCGGACTCATCTCGCTCGCTGCAGGAAGCGCGTTCATCAACTTTGCTTCTTCTCCGCCCTCTTCCCCGTCTATTCCGCTGTAAAGGGAAATGTAGGTATTGAGCGGCATGTGCTTCTTCCGGTTGGACGCCTGGACAGCGGTGTATAACTGTCTGGATACGCACAGATCCGCAAATGTGGCAAAGCTGGCATCCCTGCCGCTGTCATAATCCCGCACCGCTTTAAACAGTCCGATCATACCCTCCTGTATCAGATCGTCCTCTTCCCCGCCCAACAAGAACATGGATTTGGCTTTCGCCTTCACCATTCCCTTGTATTTGTCGCAAATGTAGTCCGTGATGTCCCGTTCCCCCTCACGGAGACGGACGATCAGCTCTTCATCGCTGCTTTCTTTGTAATCCTTCATCGCGCCTCCTCTTTTATCCAAGCCGCTGTCTGACGATCTCATAGGCCAGAACGCCGGCGGCCACGGAAGCGTTCAGAGAATCAATCTCCCCTTTCATAGGAATTGCAGCGGTGAAATCACAGGCCTCCTTTACCAGCCTCCCCACGCCTTCTCCTTCATTTCCAATTACCAGGCCGATGGAACCGGTCAGATTCAGATCATACATCCGTTCGCCGTCCATATCCGCACAGACAAACCACATCCCCTTTTCCTTCAGCGCTTTGATGGTCTGCACCAGGTTCGTCACTCTGGCAACCGGCGTGTAGTTCAGCGCGCCTGCAGAAGTGCGCGCCACCGTAGCCGTCAGCCCCACCGCCCGGTTCTTCGGAATGATGACGCCGTGTGCGCCCGCCAGGTTGGCCGTCCGTATGATTGCCCCCAGATTGTGTGGATCCTCTATGTTATCCAGCAGAAACAGAAAAGGCGCTTCGTTCCTGGATGCGGCCAGGGCAAGCATATCCTCCACCTGCGCGTATTCATAGGCCGCCGCATAGGCGATCACGCCCTGATGCCTGCCCGTTTCGGACATCTGTCTCAGGCGCTGCCCGGATACATATTGAACGGGCACGTTCTTTTTCGCCGCCAATGACTTAATCGTGAGCAAAGGGCCGTCCTGGCAGCGTTCCAAAACATACAGCCTGTCGATCGGCCTTCCGGAACGAATGGCCTCTATTACCGCGTTCCGCCCTTCTATCCTCATTTCCTCATATCGCATGTCCGCTCCCATCTGCGCGCCCTGCGCGCGTACAAAATCAAGATCTGCCGATGCCGTAAGCATTCAGCCCCGTCCGAACGGCTGCACAGCCCTTCAGACCGACAAACCCAGTTCGTTCAATGATATCCGGATCAGTTCCAAAATCCGTTCAAATCTTCCTTTCAGATACAGATAGCCGTACAGGGCTTCCAGGCCAGTGGCTTTTCTGTAATCCGTCACAGAGGCGTTCTTGGCCGTCGTGTAGGACTTGGCGTTCCTTCCCCGCCTGTAGATCGCCTCTTCTTCCGGCGTCAGGTAAGGCTGCAGGATCATAGCCATCTCCGCCTGCGTCCGGGCCTTCACCAGTCTGCTCTTCTCCTGGTGCAGCCGGTTCGGGGAAGCGTTGTGGCGCTCCACCACGATCGTCCGGATGACCAGATCAAAAATGCAG
>USKC01000240.1 GCA_900555195.1 uncultured Lachnospiraceae bacterium | reverse complement strand
GGCTTTGGCCGAAGGGGGTGTCTGAATTGTAACAAAGCTGCCGCTTATAACCGGAATATTTCAAAACTTTCTATATCTTCTTTCCGCCCGCTATGATAAAATAATTTCTATGAAAAAGAAAATTTTTGCCTTCATCAACGAACGAAATAGCAGCGGAAGCCTGATCTCAAGATTCACGCGCAGTTTTTTTCTTACCATTATTCTTCCGACCCTGATCCTGTGGGGCATTTATCTGATTGTTTTATACAGCTATCTTGTGAAAAACACACTGTCCATCCAGCAGAATTATCTGGAGAGTTCCCTTTCTGCCCTGAATCTTTCCATTTCCAACACGGATCAGTTTTTCTCCGCCGTGGAAAGCATCCCGGAAATCACCTATTATCTGGATGTATATTCCTCCAAGAGCGACATGTTGTATTCATTAATGAAGACTATCCGCAGCCAATGCTCCAATCTCCGCACGGAAAACGCTTCCGTCCAGTCCTTCCGCATATACAGCGATAAGCCTTCCCTGCTCTATGTGGACCCTTTCCATCCGTTTTCCTCCATCCCGCTGGCAGAAGATGCGCAGCAGCAGCTTCGTCAGTCCGTTCCCAGGGACGTTCTGTGGTATACCGTTTCTGATTCCACGCAGACAGTTCCCAGGCTGCTTGCCTATAAGAAATTGTCTCCCTACACCTATGACCATGTGATCGGATATATGGAGGTTACGCTTTCCCCGCAGATTCTCACAGACTATTTTTCCCAGTTTGAGAACGGCACGCCTTTCCCGGACAGCAGGTTTGCCGTCTATCAGGACGGACGTCTTTTATACAGTTCCCATGATGCTTCTTTGCTGCCAGACGGAGAGGAGTTTTCCTCCGCTTCCCAAAACGGTTTTACCGTCGACTTTTTCAGTGGGGAATATGTGAATCTCGTCTTTCTTCCCGAAGTCAATCTCCAGTTTGTCCTGACCGGGAAACTGCTGGATCTGTTCGGTCAGTCTGATAACTTTTTGATGCCCATGATTGTATTCATCATCTGCCTGCTGTTTTTCCTGCTGCTCCGCTTCTTTACCAGCATTACGGATCTTTCCAGGCAGCTTATGGATTTTTCAACTTATATCCAGAACTCCGATCCGGACAATTTAAGCTTTTATTCCCTCGACAGCCGCCGTTACAAACACAGCTACAGCGAAATCGACCATCTGGTCAGCTCCTACAATCACCTGTTCCGCGACAATTACACATTAATGTCCAAGGTTGAAAAAATGGAGCTGCTGAATCAGGACGCCATGTACCAGGCCCTTCAGTCGCAGATCCATCCCCATTTCATATACGGCACCCTGGAAAATATCCGTATGCTCGCCCTGCAGAACCAGGATAAAATGGTGGCAGACATGGTTTTCTCCCTTTCCGCCCTGATCCGCGAATCCGTCTCCATCTCCTCCAAGTCGAATACGCTGAAGGATGAGCTGGATATCGCTGGCCACTATCTCAAAATCCAGAAATACCGGTTTGGCAGCCGGCTGGAGTATTCTTTTGACATAGAGGACGGGCTTCTTTCCATAAAGCTGCCCTCCTTTATTCTGCAGCCCATTCTGGAAAATTCCATTCTTTATGGCGCTGCAGAAATGTTTGAGCCCTGTACGCTGACGGTTTCCGCCCGCTCTGACCCGGAACGAATCTTCCTTACCCTATCCAACAGCGGCCGGACCATCGCTCCGGAAAGGCTCGCCGAGGTCAACGCGCTGTTGGAAGGTTCCTGCAGATTATCCGACTTCAGAAGCTCACGGAATGGCTGCGCCCTGTATAATATCCGGGAACGCCTTCACATCTTCTTCCATGGAAAGGCTTCTATGTCCATGGCTCTGACGGAGGATTCCACGCAAACACTGATTACAATTGAAAGGAGCGCTTTGCATGTTTCAGATCCTGATCGTAGACGATGAACACATCCTTCTGAATGGATGCAGCTTTATGATTCAAAATACCCTTGATCTGCCGTTTTCTGTCTCCATCAAGACCGCGCTCAATGTCCCGGAAGCGATCTCCATCTTGGAAGAAGAGACCCCGGATCTCATTCTGACAGACATCCGGATGCCGGTTATGGATGGGTTTTCGCTCATCCAGTATATCCGAAAGAAGGATATCCCCTCCGCTGTCGTTATCCTGACCAGCCACGCCGACTTTGAATACGCCAGGACTGCGCTTCGGTATAATGTGACGGATTTCCTGCTGAAACCGATCGACGAAAACGCCCTGAAGGATATTCTGATGAAGGTCTATGAAATGCAGGCCCAAAAGCGGCAGGAAGAAAACCGCGCGTATTATCTGAAGCTACTCCAGATGCTGCTGTATGAAGTCTCCGCTTCTGATCTGCTGCTTTCCGACGATATCCTGAGTTCCCTTTTCCCCCACACCTATTTTACCGTCCTGGTTGTGGAACCGGAAGCGCTTCCAGACCGGACCGAAAACTGTGAAGCCCTGCTTCTTCAGTATTATCAGCGCTGCCACTGCTACTCCCTTAAGGAGCGCGGACAGCTCGTTTTCATCTGCAACCATGACGCCTTTTTTGTAAAGCCTGCCAATCTCCCTGAAAAATTCTACCAGGCGATCGGCTCTACGCTCCTTTTGGGAACAAGCATCAGCTCCAATTCCATACACAACCTGCACTCCCTTTACTCCAACGCCTGTCAGCGGATTTTCTACCAGAAAATGTTTGGGAACAATACGGATCTCACCGCCACTGCCTGTTTCTCCTATCAGGACTGCATCCGCATTTTCTTTGAAACGGAAGGGGAAAAGCTGCGTGAGGAACTCCTTCGTTATATCCGCCGCCTGCAGTTGGTCGATCAGCCGTCGGCCGCTTATCTTTCGCAGGTTTATACGAATTTTTTCCTGAATATTTCTCTTTACCTGGAAAATATGGGAGCTTCTAAACAGGATTCCGACCTGAAGGAACCGTCTCTTCCTCCCCAGATTTCCACTTTTGAGGAGCTGGCCGATTACATGCAGAGCCGTATCCTTCAGATCAAGGAACGGTTAAAAGAATCCTTCCCGGAAAAAAGCAACGATCTGCTCGCCCAGCAGCTTCTGGCCTTCATCAAAAGCCATTACCAGGAAGACATCTCCCTGGATGATCTCGCGGAAGCGGTGGGGTTTCATCCCAATTATATCTGTACCTTTTTCAAGAAAGCCATCGGCCAATCCTATCTTTCCTGTCTCCATCAGGAACGGATAGCGGTCGCCAAGGAGCTCCTTTCCAGGACCTCTCAAACCGTAGAAGAGATTTCTCATCATGTGGGCTACAACAGTTCCACACAGTTTGCCCGGATCTTCAGGAAGTATGAGGGTGTCTCCCCTTCCGATTACAGGAACCAATAAAAAAGCCTGGAGGGAAAGCCAAACGCTTTCCCTCCGGGCTGAGACTTCTTTCCTTCTTCTTTAGAATCCAAACTGTTCTTTTACTTCCGCGACTCTTTCCGTCACATATTGATTCAGTTCTTCCGCTCCGATCTGATTGAGCAGATTCAGATAATCGTTATATGCCTTTTCAAACTCCTCGTCCGACTCAGCCGTGTAGATCTTCACCAGCTCCGCATCCCTTGCTTCCGTGATTTTCGCTCTGATTACGCCCATATCGGAAGTGGAGGTGGGCAGCGCGATGGTAAGCTCCGGATAGTTTACGATTTTGTCCGTATTCTTGGAGAAATCAGCCACGATCTGGGGATCCACGCCGGAATAATAGGTATATGCCTCGTCCAGTTCCGTGGTGCACAGGTTAAAGGTATTGTTATAGGTGCTGTTCATCTTATCCGCATCTGTATTCGTGGTTTTCCATTCCTCTGAGAACTGCGGAACGCCGTTTTCATCCAGCTCATAATCAATTCCTTCCCGTCCCCAGAGAGCCAGTCTTCTTCCTTCTTCGCTGCTCATATAAGCGATCATCTTAATCGCCGCCTCAGGATCCTTGCAGTTCTTGGAAATGAATACGCCTGCCCAGCCTGCGTTCGCTCTCACGATCTGCTTCGCATCGTCCGGAATCGGAAGCACCGCCCATTCCGCTCCTTCCACGCTTTCCTGGGTGGAAGTGTTCAGCTGCGCCAGCTGATTCGGCCTCGCGTTCCACTCGTAGATAAAGCATTTTCCGCCGATCGCCTGCTGCTTCGCATCATCCTCATTGGTGATGGCAAGGTTCTCTTCCACAATGAGTCCGTCTCTGTACATCTGGTTGACATATTTCAGATAATCATAATACTCGTCCGTCATGTCCCTCAGAAGCACCCCGCCGTCGTCGGTATACAGAAACTCATTGCCGCCTCCAAACCAATCCCGGAACGCGCCCAGCCTCCAGGAAGGATTGCCCGCGTTGACCGGAATCATATCCGGATATTTTTCTTTTACCATCCTGCATACTTCGGCGATCTCATCCAGCGTGCTCATGGAAGGCTCTCCCAGCTCTTCCCAGATGTCCTTTCTGAAATACAGGCAGGAAATATTCTGAACCACGCCTTCCGCCTCTTCCCATTCCTCATTTGTGCTGTAGTTGTCCAGAATGGTATAATAATGCTCGTCGTCCGCGTTCGCGTTATGGCTCCTTGCGATATTAATGCGGTCTTCCGTAGGCTGCCAGTCGATCCCGTACTGTTCGATCAGCTCGTCATAGCTGTAGCAGAGGTTGCTGTCGCACAGCCTGTCGATTTCCTTGTCCGTGAAAATCACGTCCGGCAGATCTCCGGAAGCGATCATCAGCCCCAGCTGACTGTCGTCTGCGGAGCGCGTTACGTCAAAGTTCACGCCTCCGTTCTTGGTCAGTTCTTCCGGAATGATTCCTGTCCAGCTCTCCACCGGCCACCAGGTGAAATCCAGATACAGATCCAGCGTTACCGCGTCTGCGGACGCGGTCTGTTCCCCGTCCGCCGCTTCCGTTCCGGCCGCCGCTTCCGCCTGGCTCTCTTCCTGGGCGGGCTCCGCAGTTCCTTCCGTCGAATCCGTCATCTCGCAGCCTACAAGCAGGGACGCCATACAGGCTGCAGCCAACAATAGTGACAACACTTTTCTTTTCATCCTCTCTTCTCCTCTCTTTTATTTATTCCTTTACCGCACCTACCATCATTCCTGTCACAAAATATTTCTGAAGGAACGGATAGATGAAGATAATCGGGGCTACTGAAATTACCATGGCCGCCATCTGTATGGACAGGCTC
>USKC01000239.1 GCA_900555195.1 uncultured Lachnospiraceae bacterium | reverse complement strand
CGAAGGGGGCAGCCGCAGCGGGCCCGGTCAGTTTTTCTCCTGCAGCCTGCGGAAAATCCAGCCGGTTTAGGTGGACTGCATGAGCAGATCCTCCAGGTTGGTGAAATCAGAGGGGCCGGCCTGGAGGAGGAATGTATGAAAGCGCAGGGGCGTGTAGGATTTGCCCCAGTGTTCTTCCGCCTTTTCCTGAAGGGAGAGAATTTCAAGGTAGCCCAGGTAGTATTTCAGATAGGTGGTGGGTTCACGGCGGATGTAATCGAAGATTGCATCCGCCGTATTTTGGTTGGTGAGGCCGAATGCGGCCAGGGTGCGGTAGACATCTTCCCGGCTAGCGCCATAGTAATGGATGGCCAGATCCAGAAGACAGTACAGGTTAACCTGCAGATTGCGTTCCAGCCGGCGGAGCTGGACGAGAAGAGCATCCGCTTCAGAAGCGCCGCTTTCCGTCAGGACGTCGGCCGCATAGCCATAGGCGAGATTTTCCACATAGTAGGCCCAGCCCTCTACGAAACCGCCGTAATAGAGCACATTGCGGACAGGATTATCGGTTTTCGCGTTTTCATATAATTGGCTGTACACCGTCTGATACAGATGGCCTGGATATCCTTCATGGGCCAGAGTGGTGTACAGTTCCAGGCCTGGGGCGGTAGAAGATTGGTTGACATAGATCACATTTTCCTGGACGTCATCCATGGGAGGCGTCAGATAAAAGGCCGGGCTGGTATAGGCCTCCATGCTCTCGGCAACCGTTTCGGTTCGGCACGAAGGAAGCTGATCCGTGAGGGAGGATAAAGATGGAAAATCATCCTCCATGCGGACGGTCAAATCATCCAGAATGGCCTGTTCGTCCGCAAAGGGAAAATCCGGAAGCTGTGCATCGGGATCGGGGAGGGTGCCTGTGAGCTGTCTGTAGTCCGCGATCAGAAGCTGCACTTCTTCATAACAGGCCTGCAGGCTGGATGCCAGCAATTCCTGGATCTCTTCAGGGGTGCGGCTGCTTCCTGTATTATGCCTGAGCAAATAGGTATAGTACTGCGTTCCTCCGCTGCAGCAGGCGAGCCCGTTTTCCAGAGTTCCGGTGTCCGAAAGCAGAAAAATCTGATCTGCCAGCGCGATATAGGCCGGAAGCGCCACCGTGCGAAGCAGCCGGTCATTTTCTGTCAGATAGCGTTCCTTTTCCGCTTCATCCACTTCTCCGGCAGCGATCAAGCCTTCCAGCCGTTTGCGGAAGGTGGTCTGCAGAAAATGCTCTCCGCTGTCAAGAAGGGTGGGATCCAGAATGTTATCGCACTGTTCTATAACCAGCTCTGCATCTGCCTGCGTCATGAACAGGCCTGCATTTGATTTCTCACGCTCATATTGGGCCAGGCTTTCCAGATATGCAGGGATGTCTTCCAGCAATGCCATGTAATCTTCCAGATCCTGCCTGGTTCGGAATGTATATTCGGCCAGAAGGACGGGCAATTCGATGTGCATGCCGGAGGAAGGAGAGAGAGGCTCTTCAAAATATTCACAACGGGCTCCCGTAAGCTCATTTTCCAGGTATGGAAGCAGAAGCGAATACAGGTAATGGTCATAGGTATCCAGCCGCTTCGGATCGATTTCCTTCAGGGCGGCCAGCAGATTTTCAAGGGCGGCGGAATTTTCCGTTCGTTCCTGGCTGGAATAGGAAGGAAGCGTGGCGGGATCGGGAGGATCCAAGTAGCTGTGAGGGTTGGCCAGCGTATAATGCAGGCTCAGACTGTCCTGAGAGAGAGAATGAGCGAAGAAATCTCTGCACAGCCGTTTAAAACGCCAGGAATCCCCGTTCTGTATCAAATAGAAAAAAAGAAAGCAGAAAATCAGAAGGATGATGGCGGTGAAGAAAAGCGTACGTTTTTTTTTCAATGAAACGATCCTGAAGTTTTTTAATAATGTATGATGATATTCGGGGGTTCATGCAAAAGGAAAAGATGTACATATACAACTTTGTAAATAAGTACTGTTTTTAAATGAAAAAAAGGTAGAAGATTGGAAAGAATCAAAAGAAAAGAAAATATTTCTTAAAAAAATCATAAAAAAGGAAACGGCACGCGTCTTTTGTGACTTTCATATTGACAGGCCCTGAAGAATGGAATATATTGAAAGCAACGGGATTGGCCTGAGAAAAGAAAGAGAAGGAAATAAAAAACGCACAAACATCTGTGCAAAAATCTGATATTTCCTGACAGAAATGCCTTTTTATGAAACAGGCTGCTTTGAAATGCAAAATTAAATACAACTTATCTCCTAATAACAGTACAACTTTGAATCGCCAGGCGGCATTCCTCGGGAAAGGAGGGGGATTTTGGAGAAAAAAGCAAAATATCTCCGAATTGTAGACTGGCTGAAAGAAAAAATTGAGAGCGGTGAGCTGAAGCCAGGACAGAAGCTGTATTCCGAGAATGAGCTGAGTCAAATGTTTGCGCTGAGCAGACAGACGGTGCGGCATGCTGTGGGAATCCTGGAAAAGGAAGGGCTTGTGAGCCGCAGGAGAGGGAGCGGGACCTATGTGAGTGACCATCGCCTGACGACATTGGAGAACAAGACCCGGATTGCAGTGGTCACCACCTATGTGGATAGTTACATTTTTCCAAAGACCATCCAGGGGATAGAAAACTGCCTGTTTGAGCAGGGATATTCGGTTCAGATCGCTTTTACCAATAACCTGCTGGAGCGGGAACGCACCATTCTGGAAGACATCATCAGCCGGAATGATGTGGCGGGAATCATCATGGAGGCAACTAAGAGCGGGCTTCCGAATCCCAATCTTCCGCTGATATATAAGCTGATGGAACGCAGGATCCCCATTCTTTTCATCAACAGCTATTATCCGGGCCTGCCTCTTCCGCATGTTACGCTGGCGGACGCGCGTGCGGCAATGTTGGCTGTGGATTACTTAGCGGATGCGGGACATACGCGCATCGGCGCCCTGATGAAGTTTGATGACGGACAGGGCCATCTGCGGTACGCAGGTTATCTGGAGGCGTGCAGGAAGCGGGGAATCGCAGCGGGCGACGGAAGAATGGTCTGGGTGGATACGGAAGGGGAAGAGCATCTGTCTGACTACCGGGAACGTATTCTTAGAAATTTCAGGGACTGCACAGCAGTGCTCTGCTACAACGATCAGATTGCTTTTCAGCTGGAAGGGCTGTTGGCGAAGGAGGGAATACGGGTTCCTGAGGATATCTCGCTTGTTGGCATTGATGATTCGGATTTAGCGGAACTGGCGGACACCCGGCTGACCAGCGTCCATTATCCTACAGAGGTTCTTGGGAGGAAGGCTGCAAAGAATCTGCTTTCCATGATTAAGGACAGCGGATTCGATGGGAATTATGAATTTGTAACAGATATTGTGGAGAGAGATTCCGTAAAACGGTTAAATGAATGATACATGAATAAACAAGGAGGAAAAAGGATGAAGACAGGAACGGACTACAAATTTTGGTTTTGTACGGGTTCGCAGGATCTGTACGGGGATGAGTGCTTAAGGAAAGTGGCGGAGCATTCCGCTAAAATCGTGGAAGGGCTGAACGCTTCCGGAAAGCTCCCTTTTGAAGTGGTTTTGAAGCCGACGCTGATCGATCCGGCGACCATCCGCAGAACACTGAACGCTGCAAACGAAGATGCTTCCTGCGCCGGTGTAATCACATGGATGCATACTTTTTCACCCGCGAAGATGTGGATCCTGGGCCTGAAGGAATACAGAAAGCCTCTCTGCCATCTGCATACCCAGTTCAATGAAGAGATCCCGTATGATACCATCGATATGGACTTCATGAACGAGAACCAGTCCGCCCACGGCGACAGAGAGTATGGGCATATCGTAACCCGTATGGGAATCGAGCGCAAAGTGATCGTAGGGCACTGGGCATCTGCAGCTGTGCAGGAGAAGTTGGCAGGATGGATGAGAACAGCCATCGGCCTGATGGAGTCCTCCCATATCCGTGTCTGCCGTATTGGCGACAACATGAACAATGTGGCCGTAACCGAAGGCGATAAGGTAGAGGCAGAAGTGAAGTTCGGCTGGGAGATCGACCATTACTGCGTCAACGATGCTGTGGAATATGTGAACGCTGTGTCCCAGGCGGATGTGGATGCTCTGGTGGAAGAATATTATAGCAAATACAATATCCTTCTGGAAGGCAGAGATCCGAAGGAGTTCCGGGAGCATGTGGCGGTTCAGGCCAAGATCGAGATCGGCCTTGAAAAATTCCTTGAAGACGGCAATTACCAAGCGATCGTTACGCATTTCGGCATGCTCGGCGGCCTGCAGCAGCTTCCCGGCCTTGCGATCCAGAGGTTGATGGAGAAAGGCTATGGATTCGGCGGAGAAGGCGACTGGAAGACCGCTGCCATGGTGCGCCTGATGAAGATTATGACTGCAGGCATCCCGAATGCGAAGGGAACGTCCTTTATGGAGGACTACACTTATAATCTGGTTCCGGGCAAAGAAGGTATTCTGCAGGCGCACATGCTGGAGGTATGCCCTACCATCGCAGACGGCCCTATCTCCATTAAGGTACAGCCTCTGAGCATGGGCAACAGAGAAGATCCTGCCCGCCTGGTATTCACTTCCAAGACCGGACCGGCTGTAGCCACTTCCCTGATCGACCTGGGCAACCGGTTCCGCCTCATCATCAATGCAGTGGAATGTAAGAAGTGTGAGAAAGAAATGCCGAAGCTGCCTGTGGCGACCGCATTCTGGACCCCTGAACCGAACCTGGAGATCGGGGCGCAGGCATGGATTCTGGCCGGCGGCGCGCATCACACCGCATTTTCTTATGATCTTTCCGTAGAGCAGATGGTGGATTGGGCGGATGCAATGGGCATTGAAAGCGTGGTAATCGATAAGAATACCACGATCCGGGATCTGAAGAATGAACTGAGATGGAATTCCGTTTACTATAGGTAAACTGCGAAAAAGGAGACAGGTATGAGCGATATTAAAACGATGATATTGGAAGGGAAAACAGCGCTGGGCATCGAATTCGGTTCCACGCGGATCAAAGCGGTTCTGGTGGATGAAAATAATACTCCCATCGCAGCAGGCAACCATGAGTGGGAAAACCGCTATGAGAACAACATCTGGACTTACAGCCAGGAGGATATCTGGAACGGGCTTCAGGACAGCTACCGCAATATGGCAGCGGACGTGAAGGAAAAGTACGGGATCACGCTGACCAAGGTTGGCG